>CAYPAE010000001.1:0-1406 GCA_964408595.1 uncultured Gemmatimonadaceae bacterium
CCGCCCCCCGGCGCGCACTCGCCGGCTCGCGCCGGACGCCGACCAGCTCAAACCCCTCCCACCCCCCGAGCAACGCCGTGATCTCGTCGTAGGCCATCGGTCCCCTCCGGTGCCGATACTATGCGACACCAAGGGCCCCGTGTCACGGGAGATCCCGAAATTCCTTGAAGAACCTAAAAAATGGAACCATAGTGCTGTTGTGACAAGCCGTCCGCTGCGTTCCGCAGGCGGTGTGAGAGTCTCGCCCCTGCCATCAGCGGAAGCCTCGTCAATCCAATCGATTGCCGAGGCTGCTTCATAGAGAGGGCCATTGTCTCCCTCGTCACAGCAGCCTCTACAGCCCTGCCGTATGCTGCGTCTACTGACCTTCACAGCCACGCCTCGGCAGGTGCGAAGGCCCGGTGATCGGGTTACTCGTTCGTGGCGCCGGGAAAGTGACGACTGACCGCAGGTGGTGCAGGTGGAAAGGTGCGGAGGAGGAAAAACATCGACCGAGGGCGGCCGCGATTGCGGTTGCACGACATATGGAAGGAAGTGATCGCCGAGTATCGCGGGTGGCGCCGCAGGGTCGGCTGCGGCCGGGCTGGCTGGGGTTCTACCCCACGATTCTCCCCGACGTGTGGTACCCCCTGCACACCGCCCAGGCCAATCATCCCGTCTACCTGTGGCTGGCGACCTCCCACGGCATCACTCGGGTCCAACGCACCGACGTGGAGGTTCGGGACGTGCCTTGATACCCGCTGGCTGTTTCGATCAGGAGGCCGATCGCGGCCTCACGGATCGCGCGCTCACGTCCGGCTGCGCGAACATCCGCCGCACCGCGGCGACCAGGCTCTCGGAGGAAAAGGGCTTCGGGAGGAAATCCCACCGCGCAGCGCGCAGCAGCGCCGCATCGAACGAGGGATAGCCTGAGATGAAGAGGACCGGCACTTCGCCGTAACGCTCCGAGAGCAGCCAGGCGAGCGTTGGCCCGGGCATGTCGGCTAAGCGGACGTCAAACACGAAGAGGTGGGGCGCTTCTTTCCGGTCCATCAGCAGCGCGAGGGCATGCTCGCCCGTATTCGCCCAGATGCACTCGAAGCCTGCCTCCCGCAGGATCCGACAGATCATCTGGCATGCCGGCAGGTCGTCATCTACCACGAGAATGGTCTGAATCACTCCTGGAAGCTCGCAGCCGGTACACCGGAATGGAAGGGACGAAAGCATCCCGGAGGCGTGTCAAGGGGTTAACTTTCCTCTGATGGATCTCCACGACGAGTTCCGCGCGTATCTCGAATCGCTGGCCCTGCCGGATGGCCGGGCGCTCGTAGCCGTCTCCGGCGGACTCGACTCCGTCGTGCTCCTCGATCTCCTCCATCGCACGGCGCACCGGACCGGCCTCGAGCTGGTGGTGGCGCACGCCGACC
>CAYPAE010000001.1:1416-14271 GCA_964408595.1 uncultured Gemmatimonadaceae bacterium
AGCGCGTCGGTCGCGACGCACGTCACCGCGCTCGCCGCCGGCCTCGGTCTTCGTTGTGAGGTCGTCCGGCTCGCGCTGGGGCCAGGGACCGGGGAAACCTCGGCGCGTGAGGCGCGCTACGCCTGGCTCTTCGCCCTGCGCGAGCGCCTCGGCGCCGCGCTCGTCTTCACCGCGCACCATGCCGACGATCAGACCGAAACCGTGCTCATGCGCGCCCTCGAGGGCTCCGGCCCGGGCGGGCTCGCCGGAATGCGGGCGGTGAGCGGTGTCCTGGTCCGGCCGCTGCTCCGGTTCCGCCGGGCCGAGCTGGCCCGGTACGCCCGGGAGCGGGGCCTTCCGGTCTGGATCGATCCGGCGAACAGCGATCCGGCGCACCTGCGCTCCTGGATCCGCTGCGAGCTGCTGCCCTCGCTCCGGAGGCGTCTCCCGGAAGTGGACACGAGGCTGCGCCGGCTCGGGACCCACGCGGCCCGCGAGCGGGTGGCTTGGGACCACGTCCTCGACCTTCTTCCGGGGCTCGATCCGAGGGGCGACGATGGGGGAATTTCCGTTGCTGCTGCCCCCCTCGGGGCCTATGATTCAGCCCTGGCCCAGACCGTAGTGGTTGCCGCGGCGCGGCGCGCGGGCTTCGCCATGGGCTCCGGGCGCGCGGCACGCGTGTTGCGCCTCATCGCAGCCGGAGCGAGCGGCCGGGAAGTGCCCCTCGGGAGTGGCTGGCGCGCCGAATTGGTTTTCGACCGGTTGCGAATCGTCCGGGGAGCGGAGCCGGTCACGGCAAGCGCGCTGGCCCTCGAGGGTCGGAGCGGGCAGGGACTCTGGGGCGAATGGCGGATCAGCTGGCGGCCCGAGGCCGCACCTGCCCGGCAGGAGCGAGCCGCGCGGACCGCCTGGTTCCACCCGGACAACCTGGTGGTCCGCCCCTGGGCACCGGGCGACAAGCTTCGCCCGCTCGCGGGAACCGGGCGCAGGCTGGTGGTCCGCTGCTTCCAGGATGCCCGCGTGCCCCGGCGAAACCGTGGGGACTGGCCGGTGTTCGCCGCCCAGGATCTCGTGGTCTGGATCCCAGGGGTATGCCGGTCGGATGCCCTCCTGCCACCCGCTGGAGCGGAGGCCCTTCGTGTCGATGTTGAGCACGCCTGAGGTGCTGCGCCGGACCGGGGGGAAGCCGGTCAAGTCCATCGTCTACGACCAGGCCACCATCGCGGCTCGCGTCGAGGAGCTCGGGGCGGAGATCACCCGGGCGTACCCCGACGGCGAGCTGCTCGTCCTCGGGCTCCTCAAGGGGAGCTTCATCTTTCTGAGCGATCTGGTCCGAACCATCGAGCGCCCGGTCCAGGTGGACTTCCTGGTGGCGAGCTCGTATGGCGACGGGAAGGTGTCCAGCGGCACTGTCCGGCTCCTCTACGACCCCGAGACGCGCCTGGAAGGCAAACACATCCTGCTGGTAGAGGATATTATTGATACGGGTAAGACGCTCAAGCGGCTGATGGCGTTGCTGGCCGAGCGGAGGCCCCAAAGCCTCGCCATCTGCGCCCTGTTGGACAAGCAATTGGCGGCCGAGCCTCGCCCGGAGCTCAGATTCGTGGGCTTCCAGGCCCCGCCGGCGTTTCTGGTCGGGTACGGACTCGACCACGCCGAGAACTACCGTCATCTCCCGTTCATCGCGGACTTGGAATAAATGGCAGACCGACTCCCATCCCGCCCCCCGCGCACCAACTGGGGCAACCTGAGCAAGAATCTCGCCCTCTGGCTGCTGGTGGGATTGCTGGCCTTGGCGCTCTTCCAGATGATGAGCCGCCAGCGGAACCCGACCCAGGAATTCTCCTACACCGAGTTCAGCCGCCAGCTGGATCAGGGCAACGTCGCCCGGGTCGAGGTGTTCGACGGCAAGCGCCTCGAGGGTGACTTCCGCGCGCCGGTCACCCAGGACGGGCGGACCGCCAAGAGCTTTACGGTGTTGTTGCCGGTGGCGAACAGCGAGGTGTTCATCAAGCGCCTGGAGGACGCCGGCGTTCCGATTCTGGCCAAGGAGCCCAAAGGCGGGATCACCGCCATCATCATCGCGGCGCTTCCCTGGATCGTGATCCTCGGGCTTTGGTTTTTCCTGCTGCGCCAGCTCCAGGCGGGCGGCAGCCGCGCATTCGCCTTCGGGAAGTCGAAGGCCAAGCTGCTCGCGGGCGACACGCCCAAGGTCACCTTCGCCGACGTGGCGGGTGCCGACGAGGCCAAGGTCGAGCTGCAGGAGATCATCGAGTTCCTGAAGGACCCGCAGAAGTTCACCCGGCTCGGCGGCCGGCTGCCCAAGGGCGCGCTGCTGGTGGGCCCCCCGGGCACCGGCAAGACCCTCCTCGCGAAGGCGGTGGCCGGTGAGGCCGGGCGTCCCTTCTTCTCGATGTCGGGCTCCGACTTCGTGGAGATGTTCGTCGGCGTCGGCGCGAGCCGGGTCCGCGACCTCTTCGAGCAGGGCAAGGCCCACGCACCCTGCATCATCTTCATCGACGAGATCGACGCGGTCGGCCGGCACCGCGGCGCCGGCCTCGGCGGGGGGCACGACGAGCGGGAGCAGACGCTCAATCAGCTTCTGGTAGAGATGGACGGCTTCGAGTCGAACGAGGGTGTCATCCTCGTCGCGGCCACCAACCGGCCCGACGTGCTCGATCCAGCGTTGTTGCGCCCCGGCCGGTTCGACCGGCAGATCGTGGTGGACGCCCCCGACGTGCGCGGCCGCGAGGGGATTCTGCGGGTGCACACCCGAAAGATCCCGCTGGGGTCCGACGTGCGGCTGGACACGATCGCGAAGGGTACGCCGGGGATGGCGGGCGCCGACCTCGCCAACCTGGTCAACGAGGCGGCCGTCCTCGCGGCGCGGCGCAACAAGACCCTGGTGGACATGAACGACTTCGAGGACGCGAAGGACAAGGTCATGCTCGGCGTCGAGCGCCGGAGTTTGGTGCTCACCGAAGACGAGCGGAAGCTCACCGCGTACCACGAGGCGGGACATGCCATCGTGGCGCTCAAGATTCCCGGCAGCGACCCGGTGCACAAAGTGACCATCGTGCCTCGCGGCCGCGCGTTGGGGCTCACCGCCTCGCTCCCCGAGGTGGACCGCCACAACTACAGCAAGGACTGGCTCATCGGCAGCCTGGCGATGTTCTTCGGCGGGCGCGTCGCCGAGGAGATCATCTTCGGGGCCGACAAGATCACTACCGGGGCGGGGAACGACATCGAGCGCGCCACCGGGCTCGCCCGGCGGATGGTGACCCAGTTCGGCATGAGCGAGGTCATCGGACCGCTCGCCGTCGGCGACAAGGAGCAGGAGATCTTCCTCGGCCGCGAGTTCGCCCAGCGGCGGGAGATCTCGGAGCGCACGGCCCAGACGGTGGACGACGAGGTCAAGCGGCTCATCGACGAGGCCTACGCCCGCGCGACCCAGATCATCACGGAGAACCGGGAGCTGCTCGACCGGATCGCCGTCGCGTTGCTCGACCGCGAGACGATCGACCGGGAGGACCTCGACCGGCTGGTCAGGAACCTTCCTCTGGCGCCGAGAGATCTCTCGCCCGATCCGGCGGCGCCATCCAATCCGCCCGCGACCAAGCCGGGCCCGACGCCCGCCCGGGCGCCGATCCTCGGAGCGCCGCCGGCCGAACCCGCCGGCGCGTGAATGTCACGCCGCTGGCGCTCCACTCGCCGGGGGCCGTGCGTGAGGCGCTGCGCTCTCACGGGTGGGAGGACGGGCTCGCCCGCGCCTCCGCCGGCGGCATCCATCCCCTCGCCTTCCATCTGACCGGTCTGGACCAGGGCGCACTCGAGGCCCTGGTCCGCTTCGGTGGCGGCCTCGGTCTCGAGGTCGTCACCGGCGGTGATTGGGCCATCGTCGCCGGGAGCCGCTCCCGTCTGAGCGCGTTTGCCCGTCCCTGGACCGCGCCTGAGCTGCTGATGGACGTCGCGCTCCAGGTCGGGCTCGCGATGCCGTCCGACCCCGGGCCGGCGTGGCGCACCGCGCGGGGACCCATCCCGCTCGACCAGCCGATCGTCGTCGGCATTCTCAACGTCACCCCCGACAGCTTCAGCGACGGCGGCCGCTTCACCGGCGCCGACGCGGCGCTGGCCCACGCGGAGTCGCTGCTCCGGGACGGTGCGACCGTCGTCGACGTCGGCGGGGAGTCCACCCGGCCGGGGCGGACGGAGGTCGTCTCGACCGAGGAGGAGCTGCGCCGGGTCGTGCCCGTCGTCGAGGCGCTGGTGCGGGCGCACCCGGATCTGCCCATCTCGGTCGATACCGTGAAGTCCGCGGTGGCCAACGCGGCGCTCGACCGGGGCGCCGCGATCCTGAACGACGTCACCGCATTCCGATTCGATCCCGCGATGGCCGGCGTCGCCGCCAAAGCCGGCGCGGGCGCGATCCTCATGCATTCTCGCGGCGGGCTGCTCGAGATCGCGGCCTACGACCACGCCGACTACGGTGGGGACGTCGTGGGCGGCGTGCTGGCCGAGCTTCGGGAGGCGCTGTCCGCGGCCACCGGGGCGGGAGTCGCGCCGGACGCGATCGTGCTCGACCCCGGCTTCGGGTTCTCCAAGACGGTGGAGCAGAGCGTCGTGCTCTTCGATCAGCTTTCCGCGCTCCAGGCGCTCGGCCGGCCGCTCCTGGTCGGACCCTCGCGCAAGCGGTTTCTCGGCGCGATCACCGGCCTGCCGGTCGAAGACCGGGACCGGGCGACGGCGGCGGCGTGCGCCCTCGCATGGGAGCGCGGAGCGCGCCTCTTTCGGGTGCACGCCGTCGCGGCCGCGCGGGAAGCGCTCGCGATCGCCCACGCGCTCGACTTCTCCTCGCACCCATGAACGCAGTCGCGGAGCGTCCGCCGTATCGCGCCGCCCTCGCGGTTGGCGCCCTGGTGCTGGCGGTCTACGTCCTGACCCTTGCGCCGACGGTGACGTTCTGGGACGCGGGGGAGCTGATCGCCGCGGCCCGGACCCTCGGAATTCCCCATCCGCCCGGCACGCCGCTCTTCGTGCTGATCGCCCACGCCTGGGGCCGACTGGTGCCCATCGGCGAGTGGGCGTACCGCACCAACCTGCTCAGTGCGCTGTGCAGCGCGTCGGCGGCGGGTCTCTTTTTCCTGGTGGTTCATCAGTCGATGCGCGGCGTGGTGGCGGGCCTCTCGGAGGACGCCGCGCGGCTGCTGCGGTTGGGTGGCGCGGTCGCGGCCGCGATGCTCGGCGCGTTCACCTTCACCAACTGGCAGAACTCCAACGAGACCGAGGTCTACACGGTCGCCACCTTCACCATCGCGGCCACGTCGTGGGCGGCGCTGCTCTGGCGGAGCCGGCGGCACACCGAGCGCGCGCCGCGCCTCCTTCTGCTCATCGTGTATCTCGCCGGCGTCTCCATCGGAAACCACCTGCTCGCCCTGCTCGCCGTGCCGGGCGTTCTGCTCTTCCTCGTGGCCACCCTGTGGTACGAGCCGGCCCCGGACCCGGCCCGCCGCCGCGCCGAGTGGGGACAGGTGGCCGTGGTCGCCGGCGTCTGGGCTCTGCTGGTCGGCATCGGTCTCGGCAGCGCGTCGCTGACGGCTATGGGCGCCGCGTGCTTTCTCGCCGCCGCGCTGTTCGCCGCGGTGCGTGGGGCGGGTATTTTCGCGGTCGCGGCGCTTTTGATCGCGGCCGTGGGAATCACGCCCTACGCCTTCATCTATCTCCGGTCGGCGCAGAACCCGATGATCAACGAGGCGGCGCCTTCGACGCTCGACGCGCTCATGGCGGTCCTCCGGCGCGCGCAGTACCCGCCACGGACGCCGTTGGACGACCCGACGGTGCCCCACGGACCGGACAACCCCGGGCGCACGCTCACCCTCATGGGGTGGCAGCTGATCAACTACTTCCAGTATTTCGACTGGCAGTGGGCCCGCTCCCTGTCGGAGGTGGCCAGGAAGCCGATCACGATCCTCTTCGTGACGCTGGGCCTTCGCGGTCTGTGGGAGCAGCGCCGCTCCGACCGGGCGACATGGTGGCTGCTGCTCGGGGTCTTCCTGGTCACCGGGCTCGGGCTCGTGGTCTACATGAACTTCAAGCCGGGCTTCAGCCTCGCCCTCGAGCAGTGGCCGAACCTGGACGATCACGAGGTCCGCGAGCGGGACTACTTCTTCGTCGTCAGCTTCATCGTCTGGGGACTCTGGTCGGGGATCGGCGCAGCCGCGTTCGCGGCCGATCTGGCACGGAAGGAGTGGGGACGCCGGCTCGCGCCCGCGCTCCTGCTCGTCGTCCTGGTGCCGGTCGCTCTCAGCTGGAGCAAAGCCTCCCGTCGCCACGGCCCCGACGCCCGTCTCGCCGCCGACTTCGCCTACGACCTCCTCAACAGCGCACCGCCGTACGGAATCCTCTTCACCTACGGCGACAACGACACCTTCCCGCTCTGGTGGGCCCAGGAGGTCGAGGGGATCCGGCAGGACGTGACGGTGATCTGCCTTGCCCTGGCCAACACCGACTGGTACATGCGCCAGCTGCGCGACAACGCAGTGCGGCCGGTGGACCCCTCGCAGGTGCCGCCGCTCTGGCGCGACTCGATCCCCCCGGGGCCGCGCTGGCCCCTGCACGGCATGACCGACTCGATGATTGCCACGGCGATGAACGGGTACCTGGTGGACCAGACGCAGCAGGTGAAGCTGGGGTCCGTCGTCCGCACGCTGAAGGAAGGCACCTTCCTCTATCCCAACGACATCGTGTCGATGAGCGTGGTCCAGGCCAACGTCGGCCGGCGCCCGATCGTGTGGTCGGTCACGGCCGGCACCGGCTTCGCCGGCCTCCGCGACTACGTGGTGCAGCGGGCGCTCGGCTTCCAGCTCCAGACCAGCCCGCCGGACACCACCGATCCAAACCTCGACCTCCGCCGGCTGGCGGGCGCGCCGCTGCACCTCCCCGAGACCGAGGCGCTGGTCCACGACACCTACCGCTACGCCGGGCTATTGGAGCGCGGGGCAGCCGACCTCGATCCCACCTCCTCGAGCGCCGCCGCGAGCCTCGCGCTTCCGCTGGTCCAACTGGTCTACGCCTACCAGGCCCGCGGCGACCGCGAGCGGATGGAGCGGGCGCTACAGCATGCCGTGAAGCTTTCGCCCAACCCCGGGCTTCGGGAGGCCCTCGAGGATCTCCTGGACGCTCCGGCCGACTCCGGTCTCCTTCCGCCGCCCGAATGACCTGCCCCAATAGCCGCTCCGCACCACCCCCGGGCCAGCTACACGTCGGCGGCCTATCGGCTTAAATTGCAAGGCTATGGAATTCCCGGACCTGCCCGGCCGCCTCGCCCGGGTGCGTGAGACGGTCGCCCGGCATCAGTCGGTCGCGGGGTTGAGTCATCCGGTCAGAATCATCGCCGTCACGAAGGGCCATGGACCCGACGCCGTACGGGCAGCCACGGACGCCGGTCTGGAGGACGTGGGGGAGAATCGGGTGCAGGAGGCGGTGGAGAAGCAGGGGCAGCTCGAGGCCACCCACGTGGCCTGGCATCTGATCGGGACGCTGCAGCGCAACAAGGCGCGCCACGCCGCCGGTCGGTTCGCCCTCATCCATTCGGTGGACCGAGCCGAGCTCGGTGCCGAGCTGGACCGGCGGTCGGCTGCGGGGACCCGGCAGAGGATACTGGTGCAGGTGAATTGCTCCGACGAGCCGCAGAAGGGTGGGGTGGAGCCGGAGGGACTTGCCGCCCTCCTCGACGCGCTCCGCCCCCTGCAACGGCTCGAGGTGATTGGACTGATGACCATGAGCGCGCTGACCGACGACACCGGAGAGCAGCGGCGGGCCTTCCGCCGCTTGGGCGGACTGCGCGACTACGCGGAGCGCGACGGACACCGGCTGCCCGAGCTGTCCATGGGTATGTCCGGCGACTATCCGGTGGCCGCGGAGGAGGGTGCGACGATGATGCGCTTGGGAACGGCCCTCTTCGGAGCGCGCGCGGGATGACGGCTGCTCCTCCGCTCCACGATCGGGTGGTGAGCGCGGCCGAAGCCATACGCGCGCGGACGAAGCTTCGCCCCGAGGTCGCCATCGTGCTCGGGACCGGACTCGGCGGGCTCGCCCGCGAGATCGAGGTCGAGGCCGAGATCCCCTATGGTGACATACCGGGATTCCCGCTCTCGACCGTGGAGACCCACGCGGGAAAGCTGCTCGCCGGACGGCTGGCCGGCCGCCCGGTCATGGCGATGCAGGGAAGGTTCCACCGCTACGAGGGATACGACCTTCAGCAGGTCACCTTTCCCGTTCGGGTGCTTCGCGCGCTCGGTGCCGGGACGCTGGTGGTGTCCAATGCTTGCGGCGGCATGAACCCGCTGTGGGGTCCGGGCGATCTCGTGCTGCTGAGCGACCACATCAACCTGCTGGGCGACAATCCGCTCGTCGGGCCGAACGACGACCGCCTGGGGCCGCGATTCCCCGACATGTCGGCGCCGTACGACCCGGGCCTCCGGGCGCTCGCGCGGGCGGCGGCGCTGGAGCTGGGGATCGTGCTTCGCGAGGGAGTGTACGTGGCGGTGCCCGGCCCGAACCTGGAGACCCGGGCCGAGTACCGCATGCTGCGGGCGATCGGCGCCGACGTGGTGGGGATGTCCACGGTGCCCGAGGTGATCGTCGCGGTGCACCAGGGCATGCGCGTGGTGGGCATCTCGATCATCACCGATCAATGCCTCCCTGACGCGCTCGAGCCGGCCGACATCGGCCGCATCATCGCGACCGCGGCCCGCGCGGAGCCGCAATTGACCAGGCTGATCACGACGCTCGTGGAGCGGCTTTCCTGATGGCATTTCCCTCCCTGCCCGATCTCGGCGCCGACGAGCTGGAGCGGCGGCAGCTCGCGCTCTGGAAGGAGGAGGATCTCTTCCACCGGACGCTCGAGGCCAACCGCGATGGGCCCCCGTTCGTTTTCTACGAGGGTCCTCCGACGGCCAACGGCCGGCCCGGGATCCACCACGTCTTCTCCCGGACGATCAAGGACCTGGTCTGCCGCTTCCACGCGATGCAGGGAGAGTCGGTCACCCGGATCGCGGGCTGGGACACCCACGGCCTTCCGGTCGAGATCGAGGTCGAGAAGGAGCTGAAGCTCAACGGGAAGAAGGCGATCGAGGCGTTCGGGGTGGCCGAGTTCAACGCCCGCGCCCGGCAGAGCGTGTTCCAGTATCAGGAGGAGTGGGAGTCGCTCTCCGACCGGATCGCGTACTGGCTGGACTACGAGCACCCCTACGTCACCTGCAGCAACGACTACATCGAGACGGTTTGGTGGCTGCTCGCGCGCCTGCACCAGCGCGACCTGCTCTACCGAGGACACCGGGTGCTCCCCTACTGTCCCCGCTGCGGCACCGTGCTCTCGAGCCACGAGCTGGCGCAGGGGTACGAAGATGTCACCACCAGCTCGGTCTACGTCACCTTCCCGCTCGACGACGACTCCGGCCGCGAGCTCCTGGTGTGGACCACCACGCCGTGGACGCTCCTCTCCAACGTCGCGGTCGCCGTGCATCCCGATCTCGAGTACGGGGAGTACGAGGTGGGCGGACGCCGGCTCATCCTGGCGACGGCCCGGGCCGGGCTTCCGAGCGGCTCGGAGAAGGGCGCTCCGAGCTTCGCCCAGCTCGGTGCGCGGCGCACTTTCCCTGGCCGGGAGCTGCTGGGGTTGCGCTACGTGCGGCCGCTGGATGTGGTGCCGCTTCCGGGCGACCGCGCGTCGCGTGTCGTCGTGCCGGGTGAGTTCGTCACCGCGCACGATGGGACCGGCCTGGTCCACATGGCGCCTGCGTTCGGCGCCGACGACTACCAGGCGGGCAGCGAGCACGGACTGGCGCTGGTTCGGCCGGTCGGCCCGGACGGCACCTTCACCGGAACCACCTGGCCCGAGATCGAGGGCCGGCTGGTCACCGACAAGGAGACCAACGACCTCATCATTCAGCGACTCAAGCGGGACGGCCGGTGGCACTTGACCCAGTCGTACAGCCACAGCTACCCGCACTGCTGGCGCTGCTCCAGCCCGCTGATCTATTACGCCCGCGACTCCTGGTTCGCCCGCACTTCGACGGTGAAGCAGCGGATGCTGGAGATCAACCGCGAAGTGGACTGGCATCCGGCCGAGGTCGGCGCGGGGCGGTTCGGCGAGTGGCTGGAAAACAACGTGGACTGGGCGCTGTCCCGGGATCGCTACTGGGGCACGCCGCTCCCGGTCTGGGTGTGCGACCGCGACGCCGGGCACGTGGAGGTCGTCGGGAGCTACGCCCGTCTGGCGGAGCGATGGGGCAAGCCGCTCCCGGCCGACTTCGATCCGCACAAGCCCTTCATAGACGAGATCGCCTGGGCCTGCCAATGCGGCGGTACGATGCGGCGGACGCCGGAGGTGGTCGACGCCTGGTTCGACTCCGGCTCGATGCCGTATGCGCAGTGGCACTACCCCTTCGAGCACGAGGGCGAGTTCGCCAGCCATTTCCCGGCGGACTTCATCTGCGAGGGGCTGGATCAGACCCGCGGCTGGTTCTACTCCCTGCTCGCGATCGCCACCGGCGCGTTCGACAGTCCGGCATACCGCCACGTCATCGTCAACGGACTGGTTCTCGACGCCGAGGGCCAGAAGATGTCGAAGACCCGGGGGAACGTGGTGGACCCGTGGGAGATGATCGGGCGGTTCGGGGCGGATACCGTACGGCTCTACCTGCTCGCCTCGAGCCAGGTCTGGCTGCCGAAGCGGTTCGACCAGGAGGCGATGGGCGAGGTGGCGCGCGGGTTCGTGAACCAGCTGCGCAACACGTACAAGTTCTTCGCCGACTACGCCGAGGACTGGTCGCCGGGCCGGTCTCCCGCGCCGGCGGAGCGTGCGCTGGTGGACCGCTGGCTTCTGAGCCGGCTCGACGCCACCATCGAAGCCGTTCATGCGGCATGGAGCGGCTACGACCCGACCGCGGGCGTTCGTACCCTGATGGGGTTCGTGGACGAGCTGTCCAACTGGTACGTCCGGGTCAACCGGCCGCGCTTCTGGGCGGTGGACGCCGTCGCGGACTCCGCCGCGCTCGCCACCCTGCACGAGGCCCTCGTGGCGGTGAGCCGGATGCTGGCGCCGGCGGCGCCGTTCCTGAGCGACTGGCTGCACCGGGCCCTCGCGGGAACTTCCGTCCACCTCGCCCGGTTTCCGGAGTCTTCGGGTCGCCGGGACGGGTCGCTGGAGGCGGCCATGGAGGCGGTGCGGCGGTTGGCCTCCCTGGCGCGCGCCGCTCGCGAGGAGCGCGGGCTTCGCGTCCGGCAGCCGCTCGCCCGCATGCAGGTCGCGGTACCGGCGGCGGCGCGCGGGCCGGCGCTCGATGAGCTGCTCGAGCTGCTCCGCGTCGAAGTGAACGTCAAGGCGGTGGACGTCGTCGCCTCCGATACCGACCTCGTCCGTCTCCGGGCCAAGCCGAACTTCCGGTCGCTCGGCAAGCGGTACGGAAAGCGGACCCCCGCCATCGCGGCGGCGGCGGCGCGTCTCGGCGCCGAACAGCTGCGCGAACTCGAGCGCGGCGAGCCCGCCACGCTCGACGTGGACGGAGAGCCGGCGACCTTCCTGCCCGAGGACGTGGTGGTCGAGCGGGATGTCGCGAGCGAGTGGCTGGTGGCGAGCGATGGCCCCTACGTTGCCGCGCTGGATCCCCGGCTCGACGAGACGCTCCGCCAGGAGGGACTCGCGCGGGAAGTCGTGAATCGGGTGCAGCGGCTTCGGAAGGAGGCGGGATTCGTCTACACCGATCGGATCGGCCTCTGGATCTCGGGCGACGGACCGGTGCTCGAGGCCGTTCGCGGGCACGCGCGGTTCATCCAGGGAGAGACGCTCGCCCGGCGATTGGAGCTGGGCGCTCGGGCGCCGGCGCCCGATCTCGAGCAGCAGGTGGACATCGACGGCCATGGAGTGGTGGTGGGCGTGCAACGATACCTGGACGGCCGCAACGGGGCCGGTCCGCAACCCAGGGATAGGGAATGAACAAGAAGCAGCTGTCGCATCTCGAGAAGCGCCTGATGGAAGAACGGGCGCGGGTGATGAAGGAGCTGGGGTACTACGACGAGTCCTTCAACTCCACCCTGCAGTCTTCGGACGGTGACCTGTCCTCCTATTCGTTCCATATGGCGGATCAGGGCACCGACGCCATGGAGCGGGAGAAGCAGTTCCTTTTCGCCTCGCAGGAAGGGCGCTACCTCTGGCACGTGAACGAGGCGCTTCGCCGCCTCTACGGCACCCCGGAGAAGTTCGGGCACTGTCACCAGTGCGGCCAGGAGATCAACTTCGAGCGCCTCGACGCGCTCCCCCACGCGCGCCTCTGTATCACCTGCAAGGAGAAAGAGGAAGATGGGAAGCGCCGCTGAGCCCGCGGCCGGCCCGGAGCGGTGGATCTTCTGGGCCGCGGCGGCGGCGGTAGTGGTGCTCGATCTGGTGACCAAGATCATCGCCGAGGCCACTCTCCTCCGCACGCCGGGCGTCGCGATTCTGGGTGACTGGTTCCAGCTGCGCCTGGTCTACAATCAGGGCGCCGCGTTCGGCCTTCACCTCGGCCCCTACTCCCGCTGGATCTTCCTGGCCGTGGCGGTCGTCGCCGTCTTCGTCCTGCACCGGATGTCGCGCACCAGCCCGCTGGGCGATTCCTTCCGGCAGCTGGCCCTGGGCCTCGTCGCCGGCGGCGCCGCGGGCAACCTCATCGACCGCATCCGCAGCGAGCGCGGGGTGGTGGACTTCCTCGACGTGGGGATCGGAGCCCTGCGCTGGCCGACGTTCAACGTGGCCGACATCGCCGTGAGCTGCGGCGCCATCGCGCTGGTGATCTCGATGTGGCGGGAGGACTCCCGACGCGCGGAGCCGGAGTCGGCCTC
>CAYPAE010000001.1:14371-25323 GCA_964408595.1 uncultured Gemmatimonadaceae bacterium
ATAGACAAGCCCGCCGGCCTGGTGGTTCACCCCGCGCCGGGACACTGGGACGACACCCTGGTCAACGCCCTCGTCGCCCGCGGCACGACTCTGGCCGGAGGCGCGGAGGGCCGCCCCGGCGTAGTGCACCGCCTGGACCGGAACACGTCGGGGCTCATGGTCGTCGCCAAGACCGATCTCGCGCACCGGCGCCTGGGCGCCGCGATCGCCGCGCGGCGGGTCCGGCGGACCTACGCCGCGCTCGCGTGGGGCCATCTGGGCGAGACCCCGACCGTCATCGACGCGCCGATCGCCCGTCATCCCATGGACCGCAAACGCATGACGATCTCACCGGAGGGAAGGCAGGCCCGGACCGACGCCCACGTCGTCGCGCGCTTCGCGGTGGTGGATCTCCTCCGCCTCGAGCTGCATTCCGGCCGGACCCATCAGATCCGGGTGCATCTGGAGCACATCGGCCACCCGATCGTGGGCGATCCGACGTACGCTGGCGGGGGAAGCCGCCGGGTCTCGGGCCCGGCGCGCCGCGACGCGGAGGCGCTGGAGCGGGCGACGCCGAGGCAGGCGCTTCACGCGGCCGGTCTGGCATTCCGCCACCCGGCAACCGGCGAGCCCGTGGAATTCCGAGCCGAATGGCCGGTGGACCTTCGCGAGGCGTTGCTCCTGGCGGGGGGGAGAGAAGTCGTTGCTCACCCTGACCCCCTGAGCTATCTTCTTTTCTATAATAGAGATGGCTAATTCGAAGACGCTCCACGCCGTCATCTTTCGGATCGGTGCGCTTATTTGCGCGGCCCCGGCAGGGATCGTGCGGGAGATCCTACCGCGCCTGCCGGCCACCCGAATCCCGGGTGTCGACCAGGCGATCGAGGGTCTGGTCAATGTCCGCGGCACGCTGCTTACCGTGCTCGACGGCCACGTGCTCCTCCAGCAGGAGCGGCGGGTCGACGACGAGGGGGCGATCGTGCTGGTGGAGGTGGCGGGCCGCCGGTACGGACTGGGGGTCGGCCAGGTGCTGGACTTCCTGGAGGTCCCGGAGCAGTCGGTGACCCAGCGGGCAGAGCTGCCCGGTGTGGACCCCCGGCTGGTTCGCGCGGTGGGCCTCCGAGACGACCAGCACTTCATTTTGCTCGATATCGACCGGTTGTTTGAGCCAATTGTCGGCGGGTAAGCGGGGCAGCGGGGCAGCGGGGCGGTTTGCTCCACTCACCGCAGCCTGGGGGTGTGCCTGGCTGCCCCGCCGCCCCGCTGCCCCGCTGCCCCGGAGGCCGTCTTGAGCCACACTGTCCTCGTCTGCGACGACGCCATCTTCATGCGCACGATGATCACCGACATCCTCACCCAGGCCGGGTTCGAGGTCGTGGGCGAGGCCGAGTCGGGCGTGCAGGCGGTTGACAAGTACCGCCAGCTCAAGCCCGATCTCGTGACCATGGACATCGTGATGCCCGACATGGGCGGTATCGAGGCGGTGCGCGAGATCTGCAAGACCGATCCGGACGCGAAGATTCTGATGTGCAGCGCGATGGGACAGCAGGCCCTCGTGGTCGAGGCGATCCAGGCGGGCGCCAAGGACTTCGTGGTGAAACCGTTCCAGCCTTCGCGCGTGCTCGAGGCGGTGCAGCGCGTCCTGGGCTGACGGATGGACGTCTCGAAGTACGCCGCGTTGTTCCTGGCCGAGAGCCGGGAGCACCTGAGCGCCTGTAACCAGCTCCTCCTCGAGTGGGAGCGCGAGCCGTCCGCGACCCGGCAGGTCGGAGGGCTGTTCCGCGCGATCCACACGATCAAGGGAATGGGAGCGACGATGGGATACGCCGGCGTGGCCGACCTGGCCCACCGGCTGGAGAATCTCCTCGACGCGCTGCGGCAACGCAGCGTCGCTCCAGCGCCCTCGGTGTTTCAGTTGCTCTTCCGGTCGGTGGACGCGTTGGCCACGTCGGTCGAGGGTGCGGTGGTCGGCGCGGAGCCGCCGGCGGACGAGCGGCTGGCCGCGGACCTCGATGCCGCGGCGGCCGGGATCGCATCCGCGGAGCCACGCTCGCGGCATGCCGCACCGGCGGTGCGCGAGAACAGGGAGGCGGCCTCCGAGGACGGGCGAGTCCTGCCGGTTCAAGTCACGCTCCAGCGCGACGCGGAGATGCGTGGCGCCCGGGCCGCCCTGGTCGTGCGGCGGGCCGAGTCGCTCGGCGTGGTGAGCGCGCTCCGGCCGCCGATGAGCCAGTTCGACCATCAGGACTTCGACGGCCGGTTCTCCTTCCGGCTGTCCAGTGCGGCGAGTGACGAGCAGGTCCTGGTCGCGATGCGGAGCGCCGGCGAGGTGGAGTCCGTCCGTTTCGAGGAAGACCAGGGCGTGGCGTCGCCGGGCCAGTCCCGGCAGATCCGGGTGGATCTCAGCCGCCTCGACGCGCTGATGAAGCAGGTCGGCGAGCTGGTGGTGGCCAAGAACCGGCTCGGCGTGCTCGCGTCCGGCTGGTCCGATCCCGCGCTGTCCGAGGTGAGCGATCGGGTCGCGCGGCTGGTCTCCGCGATGCAGGCCGAAGTCATCGCCGCGCGAATGACGCCGGTAGGCGAAGTCCTCGAGCGCTTTCCGCGACTGGTGCGCGATCTGGCACGCGATCTGGACAAACGGATCCGCTTCGACGTCGAGGGCGACGAAATCGAGCTCGACCGCTCGATCCTCGACGAGATCGGCCAGCCGCTGCTGCACCTGATCCGCAACGCGGCCGATCACGGCATCGAGCGGCCGGGGCAACGGGCGGTGGCGGGGAAGCCCGACGAAGGCCGGATCCTGCTCTCGGCCAGCCGGGAGCGGAATTACGTCGCGCTTCGGCTGAGCGACGATGGGCGGGGCATCGATCGGGAGGCGATCCTCGCCAAGGCCCGCCGCGAGGGCCTGATCGACGGGAGCGCCGACGAGCTCTCCGACGATCTCCTCCTCCGGGTGCTCGCCCGTCCGGGCTTCAGCACCGCCGAGGCGGTGAGCGGCGTGTCCGGCCGCGGGGTCGGCGTGGACGTGGCGGTCACCCGAGTCCGGGCGCTCGGTGGGACGATCGAGGTCCGGAGCGAGCTGGGACGGGGGACGACGTTCACCATCCGGGTGCCGCTCACGCTCGCCATCGTGCGGGCCCTGCTGGCGAGCGCCGCGGGCGAGTGCTATGCGGTTCCGCTCGCCTACGTGGCGGAGACGGTGGAGTTCGACCCGCGCTCGGTGACGGCGGTGCGCGATCGGGAGGCGTTGTTGGTGCGCGATCTGGTGATCCCGACGGTTCACCTGCGCGATCTGGTCCGCAACCAGCCCCGGCCCGCACCGCCGCGCGCGCCGACGGTCATTCTGGAGATCGGCGACCGCCGGGCGGCACTGGTGGTGGACGCCCTGATGGGACAGCAGGACATCGTGGTGGAGCCGTTCGACGCGCCTCGCGGAATGCCGCCCTTCGTGGGCGGCGCGACCATCCTCGCGGACGGGTCGCCGGCGCTCATCCTCGACGCCGCGGCGCTGGTGTAGGAGGGGGCAATGGAAGACGTGCGGGACCTCAAAGCGCTCCAGCTCGACGCGTTGCGTGAGGTGGCCAACATCGGCGCCGGCCACGCCGCGACCGCGCTGTCGCAGATGACCAACCGCACGATCATGATCGCCGTGCCGGAGGTCAACATCCGCGCGCTCGAGGAGGTGACCGACCTCGTGGGCGCCCCGGACACCGTCATCGCGGCCGTCATGATGCACATGATGGGCGATCTCACCGGCCGCACCCTGGTCCTCTTCCCCGAAGGCTCCGCCCGCACCCTCTGCGATATCCTGCTTCGCCGCGAGCCTGGCGTCACCGGAGAGTTCGGCCCCATGGAGCAGTCGGGCATCAAGGAGGCGGGCAACATCCTCGCGAGCGCTTATCTCAACGCGCTCAGCGATTTCATGGGCATGATGCTGGTGCCCTCCGTGCCCAGCCTGGTCGTGGACCTCAGCGCGGCCGTGCTGACCACCGCCTACCTGAACTTCGGCCACGACCGCGACTACGTCTTCTGCGTCGATACCTCCTTCCGGGTGGAGGGATCCACCGAGCCCCTGCGGGGACACTTCCTGCTCCTGCCCGACTTGCCGTCGCTTCGGGCGATCTTCGACGCCATTCGCTTGCCCTGAGCCGATGCCGGGCCCCGTGCTCTCGGAGCGCGATCTCGCCGTTCTTCGTTCCTTCGCCGGCCGCATAGATCCGTCCGACGCGGGCGCGCACAACAATCTCGGCGTGCTGTACCACCAGAAGGGTCTGGTGGAAGAGGCCATCGGCGAGTTTGTGAAGGCGCTCGAGCTCGATCCCAAGATGCAGGTGGCGCAGGACAACCTGGACATCGCTTACCGGGAGAGCGGCCACTACGATCGCCGGATCACCGAGCTGCGCGAGCGGGTGCGCCGCCAGCCGGAAGACCGGGAGATGCGTTGGGAGCTGGCCCGCGCGTACGCGGCGCTCGGCCGGTTCGTCGAGGCCATCGCCGAGTTCGAGGCGCTGCTCGCCTGGCACCCGCATGACGTGCCCGTGATGCTCCAGCTCGGCCTCGCCGAGAAGGCGCGGGGCGAACTGGACGCGGCGAGCGCGTGGCTCGAGCGCGCCTGCGCCGCGGACCCCTCCAGCGCGGTCGCCCGCTTCTACAGCGGCGAGATCTTCTACAACCGGGGCCTCAACGACGCGGCGCTCGGGGCGCTCCGGGAGGCGATCGCCCGCAACCCCGACTACGCCGAGGCGCACTACCTCCTCGCCTTCGTCTACGGGGACCTGGGCCAGCACGAGGCCGCCCGCGACGCCACCAAGCGCGCCATCGCCCTCAACCCGACGCTCGCCAAGGCGCAGGCGAATCTGGCGCTGGAACGCTACGAGGGCGGGCAGGCGGGCACGCGGGCAGGCGGGCAGGAAAATCAGAACGGAGATGGGCGGGGAGGTCCGCCCGCCCGCCCGCCTGCCCGCCCGCCCGTCCAGGTTGTGCAGGGCGGGGCGTTGGCTCACTTCAACCTCGGCCTCGCCCTGCGGCAGAAGGGCTACCATCAGGAGGCGCTGCGCGAGTACGGGCTGGCGCTCGAGGCCGGCGAGGACCGCCGGCTCAACCTCCAGGCGATGGCCGAAGTCCACCTCCTGCGCCGGGAGCTGGGCGCCGCGCTCGAGCTGTACGAAGGGCTGGTCCGCGACTATCCGGATTCGCCGAAGCTCTGGAACGAGCGCGGGGTCTGCCTCCACCAGGCCGGGCGCCGCGTCGACGCCATCGCTTCGTACGAGCACGCCGTCGGCATCGACTCCGCCTATCAGCTCGCGTGGAACAACCTCGGCGTGGTGCGCGCCCACGAGGCGAAGTCCGATGCGGCGGTATCGGCGTTCCGCCAGGCGCTGGGCGCCGACCGGCCGCTCCTCGCCGCGCGGCTCAACCTGGGGCTGCTGTCGTTCCAGCGACGGCAGTTCCGGAGCGCGCTCGAGGAGTACCAGCAGGCGCTGGCGGAGCAGCCGGCCAGCTCCGTCGCGTGGAACGGCGTGGGGCTCGTCCTCATGGAGCTGCGGCGCTACGAGGACGCCCGCAACGCCTTCGGCCGCGCGGTGGACGCCGACCCGGGTTTCGCCGCGGCGCACTACAACCTCAGCTTCGTGCTGAGCCAGCTCGGCGACTTCGACGGCGCGCTGCGGGAGACCCGCCGCGCGCTGGAGCTCGAGCCGCTCTACGTGCCGCAGAAGTTCTCCCTGACGATCGACCTCCAGTACGAGGATCCGACGATCGCGATCGCCCCCGAGCTCGCCGCCGAGGCTGGCGGGGAGGAGCTGGCGGGCGAGTTCGAGTTCGACGCACCGGTGCTCGACCGGCTCTTCGAGGAGCTGACTC
The DNA here is from genome assembly GCA_964408595.1 of uncultured Gemmatimonadaceae bacterium. GTDB lineage: Bacteria > Gemmatimonadota > Gemmatimonadetes > Gemmatimonadales > GWC2-71-9 > CAVVWJ01. Next base: position 20,213 of record CAYPAE010000001.1, read on the forward strand.
CCGGAGCGCAGCAGGCGCCCGCCGCCGTGCCCGGCGACGCGCTCGACCTGGCGCGGGACTACATCGGCAAGGGACTGCTGGACCTGGCTCTGGCGGAAGTCTCCCGCGCGACCGCCCGCGGCGCGCCGCCGGCCGAAGCCGCGGTGCTCCTCGGCGACGTATTCGCCAAGCGCGGGCTCTACGGCGAGGCCCTGGAGCGCTATCGGGAAGCCCGGGCCGCGGCGCCGGACGACCCGGACGCCACGCTGGGCGAGATCCGCGCACTGCTGGCGCTCGGCTGGGCCTCCGACGCCGCGCCGCTGGCCGACGAGCTGGCGCGTCGAGTGCGGGGCGACGTGGAGGTGCTGGTCGCCCGCGCGCGGGTGCGCCTGGCGGTCAACGACGCGCTGGGCGCGCTCGACTGCATCCGTGAGGCCCAGTCGCTCGCCCCCGGGCGCTCGGATCTCCTCCACCTCCAGGCGCAGGTCTCCGCCCGTCTCGGCGACCGCCCCGCCGCGCTCGCCGCGTTCAATGCGGCTCTCCAGCTCGATCCGTCGCTGGTGCGGGTCTGGTACGAGCTCGGTGGCCTGGAGGAAGAGCGGGGCAACTGGGCGGCGGCGCGGGCCGCGTACGAGCGCGCCCTCGATCTGCTCCCGACCTACAGCGCCGCGGCGCTCGCCCTCGCCGATCTCATGGGGCGGCGAGAGTCCCCCCGCGCGGCCGTCGCGGTGCTGATCCGCCTGCTGGAGACCGACCCCTACGAGCTCGAGGCGCTTACCGCCCTCGGCCGCGCACTGCTCGACGACGGCCGCACGGCGCAGGCGCTCGAGGCGTTCGCCCGGGTGCTTCGCTTCGACCCCGAGCACGCGGCCGCGCTCTACCATCAGGGTGCCGCGCTCGCCCGCCAGCGGCGCTTCAACCAGGCGGTCGAGGCCTGGGAGCGGGTGGTGCAGCTCGACCCGTCCGGGCCCTACGCCGCGCAGGCCCGCAGCCGGGCGCGATCGGCGCGCGATCTCCAGCACATTTTCGCAGCTTCGGCGGGGTGATCGGTGGCGCTCGAGGGACCCCTCAAGGATCTGCACATCCAGGACGTCTTCCAGCTGCTCGATCTGGGCCGGAAGAGCGGAGTGCTCCGGGTGACCTCCGAGCTGCGGCAGACGGCGGCCACCGTCTGCTTCGAGCGCGGCGGAGTGGTGGGCGCGTCGCTCGGCAGCGACCCGCAGCCGATCGGCGCGCGGCTGGTGCGGGCCGGCAAGATCACCGCCGAGCAGCTCCACCGCGGACGGGCGATGCAGAACGGCGGGGACAGCCGCCGTCTGGGCGACATCCTGGTGAGCATGGGCGCGATCTCGCGGCGGGACCTCGACCGCCAGCTCAAGGCGCAGATCGAGGAGGCGGTGTTCGATCTCCTGGAATGGACCGAAGGCTACTTCCGCTTCGAGGAAGGCATGCCGTGCCAGGCCGCGGTCGAGGCCCCGGTCCGCTCGCCCACCGAGGCGCTGCTGATGGAGGGAGCCCGCCGTCTCGACGAGTGGTCGCGCATCGGCTCCAAGGTCTCCCACCTGGGGCTGGTGCCGCGATTGCCGGCCGCGGACCAGAACGGGGCCTCGCCGCTCGACCTCATCCCCTTCGAGTGGGAAGTGCTCGCCGCGGTGGACGGCCAGCGCGACCTCCACGCACTCGCCGAAGTGCTCGGCCGCTCGGAGTTCGAGGTGGCGCGAACGGTGTACGGGCTCACCGCCGCCGGCGTGGTGGTGCTGGGCGACCCCTCGCGTCACGGACAGGAGCCGGAGCCGGGCCGGGATCTGGCCGGGCTGCTGGTGCCGGCGCGGGAGGCGCTGGCGCAGGGCGAGTACGAGATCGCGGCCGGCGCGCTGGAGGAGGTGCTGCGACGCGATCCGCTCATGCCGGAGGCGCGCCGCCTGCTTGGCGTCTGTCAGGCGGCGATGGGACAGTTCTCCCTGGCGCTGGAGACCTGGCATGCCTGGAGCCGGCTCGGCCCGCGCACCCCGGGCGAGGAATCGGAGACCTCGTCAGTGGAGCGCATGCGCCGCGCGGTGGAAACCATGGTGAAGGAGCTGGAGCGACACCGTGAGTGACGACATCCGGACCCTCACAACGCGCCTCGCCGAGGAGCCGACCAGCCTCGCCTTCCTGGAGCTGGCCGAAGCGCTCCGACGCCGGGGCCAGCTGGACGCGGCGTGCAAGGTGGCCCGCGGCGGCCTCGGACGATATCCCGGCCTCGCCGACGCGCACGACCTGATGGCCCGCATCCTCAGCGATCAAGGCGACCTCGCGGGCGCGTTCGACGCCTGGGCCGACGCGCTCCGGCTCGATCCGATGCGCACCGGTGCGCTCAAGGGGATCTCGTTCCTCTATTTCCGCGCGGGCGACGCAGTGGCGGCGATCGACCACCTTCAGCGCGCGGCCGAGGCCGATCCGGACGACGAATCCATCGCGCAGGCCCTGGCGCGGGTGAGGCGCGAGTCGCGAGGAATGGCGCACCGCACCGCGCCGGCGCCGGCTCCCGATCCGGAGACTGTCATGGTCGTCGAGAGGCCGCCGGTCGAGCAGCCTGATCCGAGCTCGCCTTTCGCGGAGCTGGAGGGCGGCCACGCGCTCGTCCTGGTGGACGCGAACGGGCTGCGGCTGGCGGGGAGTCTGCCTGCCCCCGATGGCGACGAGACCGGCGACCGCGTCGCGGCGCAGCTCGCGGGAGTCTCGCGGGAAGCCGCCCGCGCCACCCGCCTCCTCGGGCTCGGGACCTGGCAGTCGATCACGGTCGAGTCGCCCGACGCGCATTTCGTCCTGGTCCGCCCGACCGGCGACACGGTCCTGCTCGCGGCCCGGGAGCCGTCGCTCCCGATGGCCCGCGTCGCGCTGGTGGCCGAGCGCGCGGCGCGGGCGGCGAAGAGCTGGCTGGAGCGGGTGCAATGACCGACGCCCAGACGGTTCTGGATCGGGTGACGCGGGTGCCCGGCGTGCGCGGCGCCTTGGTCGCCTCGGCCGCCGACGGCCTGGTGGTCGCCGAGCAGCTGATGGACGGCGTGGACGGCCGCGCCGCGGCGGCGTTGGCGGGGAGTCTGGTCGGCCGGCTGGTCCGGACCGCCTCCGGCGCCGGCCGTCGGGCGCCCGCGTTCGTGCAGCTCCGCGCCGAGCGGGGCTCGATCCTCGCCGCGCCCTGTCCGGACGACCTGGTGCTGATCGCGGTCGTCGGCCCTGACGCCAACGTCGGTCTCGCCCGCCTGGAGATGCTCGACGCCGCGAGCCGGCTGGACTGATGCGCGCGCTCGAGCCCTGGGTCGAGGTTCCGCTCCAGACCTTCCTTGACGAGTCGTCGGCCCGGCTCACCCTGCTCATGACCTCGTCGGGGCAGGTGGTGGCGCAGCACGGCTTCAGCCGCTCGCTCGACGTCATGACCGCGGCCGCGCTGGGCGCGGGCATCGGCGCCTCCACCGAGGAGCTGGCCCGGCTGATGGGCTCGCCGCGGTTCGAGGCGCTGGTGCATCACGGCGCCCGGCAGAGCTGCCTGCTGGCCGGCTTTGCCACTCCGCGCGGCCGGTGGATCGGTCTCGTCGTCTTCGGCCCGGAAACCTCGGTGGGGATCGTGCAGCTCTTCTTCGACCAGATGGTGCAGCAGCTCGCCTCGGCGGCGCCTCGGGACCAATCCGCGACTCCGACCCTGCCGGAGACCTTCGAGCACGAGCTCGATGCCAGCCTCAAAGCGCTCTTCGGACGATAGCGACATGTCTCTCGTCAACTTCACGGCGCGCGAGATCACCTGCAAGATCGTGTACTACGGACCGGGCCGGTCCGGAAAGACCACGAACCTGCAGTACGTGTACGGTCGGGTGCCCGAGAGCCGCCGGGGACGGATGGTGTCGCTCGCGACTCAGACGGACCGGACGCTGTTCTTCGACTTCCTGCCGCTGGAGCTCGGCTCCATCTCCGGGTTCTCGACCAAGTTCCAGCTCTACACCGTGCCGGGGCAGAGTTACTACAATGCCACCCGCAAGCTGGTGCTTCATGGCGCCGACGGCGTGGTCTTCGTGGCCGACAGCCAGGCTCGCCGCTTCGACGACAATCTGGAAAGCCTCCAGAACCTGCAGGACAACCTGCTGGCCCAAGGCGTGGACATCCGCCAGCTCCCGGTGGTCTTCCAGTACAACAAGCAGGATCTCCCGCGCGACCTGATCCTCACCCACGAGGAGATGGACGACGCGCTGAATTTCCGCTCGGTCCACAGCTTCGCCGGTGACGCCCTGCACGGCACCGGCGTCTTCGAGACGCTGCGCGGGATCTCGGAGCTGGTCCTCAAGCGGCTCGCGGCCGGCGCGGCGGTCGCATGACCGTCACGCTCAACCCGCTGTACCGCTTCGACACCTTCGTGGTCGGATCGGCGAACCGCCTGGCCGTCACGGCGGCGAAGGCCGTCGCCGAGTCGCCGGGCACGGTGTACAACCCGCTCTTCATCTATGCCCGCCCGGGGCTGGGGAAGACCCACCTGCTGATGGGCCTGGGCCACGCGGCCCGGGTGATCGACCCCGCCCTCCAGGTCGAGTACCTCACCCTCGACGAGTTCGTCGAGGCGTTCCATGCGGCGATCGCCGCAGGCCATGGCGAAGCGTATCGGAAGCGCTTCCTCGACGTGGACCTGCTGCTGGTCGACGACGTCCAGTTCCTGACCCACCGCCGCGAGATGCAGGCGGAGCTGTTGCGGCTCACCGACGCGCTCCAGACCACCAACCGTCAGATCGTGCTCACCAGCGACCGGCCGCCCGCCGAGATCGAGGCGTTGGACGAGCGGCTCATCCGCCGGTTCGCCGGCGGGCTCATCATCGACGTCTCCGCGCCGGACTACGAGACCCGGGTCGCGATCCTTCGCCGGAAGGCCGAGGAGCGGCGGACCCGATTCGCCGACGGCGTCCTGGAGGCGATCGCCAGTCTCGACATCGACAACGTGCGCGAGCTGCTCGGCGCGCTCAATCGCCTGGTGGCCTTCCAGGCGGTGAGCGACAAGCCGATCGACCCCGACCAGGCCAGAGGCCTGGTCGGCGGGGCAGCGGGGCAGCGGGGCAGCGGGGCGGTTGCTCCGGTGACGGACGCTACCCCGGTGATCGAAGCGACTGCCC
>CAYPAE010000001.1:25333-35682 GCA_964408595.1 uncultured Gemmatimonadaceae bacterium
CGACCAGGCCAGGAGCCTGGTCGGCGGGCAGTCGGGCGCGCGGGCAGGCGGGCTGCAAAGGCCAGAGATTCCTGAGCCCGCCACTCCGCCCGCCGGCCCGCCGGCCCGCGCGCCCGCCCCGCCCGACGAATTCTCCGACTTCCTCACCGAGATTTCGGCCACCGTGGCGCAGCAGGTGGACGCGTGGCGCACCCAGATCGGCGCCGCGATTCTCCGCTGGGAAGGCGAGGGATACCGGACCGGCAGGCTGCAGAAGCTGCTGGACCAGGACGTCGTGCCCGATCCCGCGCAGGCGCTTCGCGACTTCGAGTGCGACGTGCAGCGGCTCCGCGACATGGAGGCGGAGACCGCGGAGCTGGCCGCCGACCTGGTCGGATCGGCCGCGTTCCGCGACCCGGGCGACCTCGCGGCCGCGGAATCGCTGCTCGCGCGCGCGCGCGAGGGAGCGGTGCCCCCCGCGGCGCCGTCGCCGCTCTGGCGCATGGACGATTGGGTGGAGGGTCCGTCGGCGAAGGTCGCCCTCGCGGCCGCGCGCACCGTCATGCAGGAGCCGGGCGCCCGCTACAATCCGCTCGTCATCGTGGGCGGCGCCGGGGCAGGCAAGACCCATCTGCTGCACGCCATCGGCCACGCGCTGACGGAGCGTTGCAGCCCACCGGTGGCCTGCCTGAGCGCGCCGGAATACACCGGCGAGCTGATCGACGCGCTCGATCGCGACGCGGTCGGCATCTGGCGCTCGCGGTACCGCCGGGTGGCCGCCTTCCTGCTCGACGATGTTCATCTCATCGCCGACACCGACCGGACCCAGGACGAGCTCTTCCTGCTGTACAACGTCCTGCTGGAGTCGGGCCGCCAGATGATCTTCACCTCCGCGGTGCCGCTGGCGGAGCTCGGTGGGCTGGAGCCGAGGCTCCGGACCCGCCTCGAGGGCGGCCTGGTAGTCGAGCTTCCCGGGCCCGACCGCGAAGTGCGCGAGCGGGTGGTCATGCGGAAGCTCGAGGCGAAAACCGGCGCGCGCGACACGGCGCTGATGGAGCACCTGGCCGCGCGCCCGGTGGATTCGGTCCGCATGCTCGTCGCCCAGCTGCAGCGCGTGTTGAACGCGGCGGAGGCCCGGAGCGTTCCGCCGTCGGTGCCGCTCGCGCGCGAGGTGCTGGACGGCGTACTGCCCGGTCCGCCGGCCGAGGCCCCGACCACGGGGCAGGCGCGGCGGCCGTCCGGCCAGCGTTCGAGCGGCATCGTCGCTCCGACCGCGGGGGGCGCCCGCAGCCGCGAGAAGATGGTGTGGGAGTGGCCCGAGCTGGCCGACCGCCTGCTGGAGGACTGGCGCTGATGGCGATCAAGGGAAGCCTCAAGGAGGCGAGCCTCCCCGACGTCATTCAGCTCCTCTTCCTCGGACGGCGGACCGGTTGCCTCGCGCTCGCCGACCGGCACAACTTCGGCACGATCTACTTCGACGAGGGGCAGATCGTCTACGCCTCGATCGTCAACCGGCGCGACCGCCTGGGCGACATCCTGCTGCGAAGCGGCCGCGTCACCGCCGACCAGCTGCGCGCGGCAGTGGACCGGCAGGAGGGGGACCGGGAGCACAAGATCGGCGAGATCCTGGTGCAGCTCGGCTCGCTCTCGCGCGAAGAGCTGGAGCGATACATCCGGGTTCAGATCGAGGAAGCGGTCTACTACCTGATCACCTGGGCGTCGGGGACCTTCAACTTCGAGGCCGGCGTGCGGCCGGAGCGCGAGGATTTCCTGGTGCGCATCAACCCGGAATACCTGCTGCTCGAGGGCGCTCGGCGGGTGGACGAGTGGAGCCTCATCGAGAAGAAGATCCCGTCCTTCGATCTGATCTTCGCGGTAGACGGCACCCACATCGGCGAGTCCGCCCCGGAGCTCTCGGCGGAGCAGCGGCGCCTGGTACCGCTGCTGAACGGCACCCGTGACGTGGCGCAGGTGGTCGAGGAGAGCGGGCTGGTCGAGTTCGAGGTCGGTAAGGCGCTCTTCGGGCTCATCACCGCCGGGTTCGCGCACCGGGTGGGCACCTCGGCGGCGACCGCGCCTCGGGTCAACGACAGCCGGGTGGACGAGCATCGCAATCTCGGCATCGCCTTCTACAAAGCGGCCATGCTGGATGAGGCGCTGCGCGAGTTCCGCCGGGTGGCCGATCTCCGGCCGGCGGACGCCAGCGCGCCGTTCTTCCTCGGACTCATCGCCCTCCGGCAAGCCCGGTGGGAGGAAGCGGTCACGGCATTCCGCCACAGCATCGAGAAAGGCGGCCAGCGCGCGGCCGCGCTCCACAACCTGGGAGTGGCGCTCGAGCGGATGGGCCGGCTGGACGAGGCCGACACCGCGTACGGCGATGCCGCTGGCCGGGCGCGTGACGACGCGCGGGTGATGCTCGGCTGGGGCGTGGTCGCGCTCAAGCGGGGCGAGTACCAGGTCGCTCAGGGGCGGCTGGCCCGCGCCCGCGAGCTCGCGGGCAACCGGCCCGTGCCGCCGCTGTGGTACTGGGCCGCCACCCTGGCGAGCGCGGGGATCGACGATGCCGAAGGGGCCCTCGAGGCCGCGGAGGAGGGAGCGGCCGCGCACCCGGGAAGCGCGGTGCTCCGAAACAACCTCGCGGTGCTTCGCGAGCTCGCCGGCGACATCGCCGGCGCGGAGACGATGCTTCGGGCCGCGCTGGCCGAGGACCCCTCGCTCCCCCAGATCTCCAAGAATCTCGCCGACATCCTCTATCGGAACGGGCGCTACGACGAGGCGCGGGACGCCTACGATCGGGCCGCGAAGCTCGCCCCTGACCTGGGCGACGACGTCTACTTCAAGCTCGGCAACATCGCGTACAAGCGCCGCGACCACGACCGCGCCCGGCAGAGCTGGCGCCGCGCCACCGAGCTCAATCCCGGCCACGAGCTGGCGCGAGCCAACCTCGACATGCTGGACATCAACCAGTGACCCCCACGGACGATCCTGGGTTCGCCGCACTGGCCCGGAAGATCTCCCGGGGCGCCGGAGTCACCGTCGAGGCGTACAAGGACAAGTGCGTCCGCCGGAGGATCGCCGTGCGAATGCGGGCCTGCGGCGTCCACACCTATGCCGACTACCAGGCGCTCCTCGACCGCAGCCCCCTGGAGTACGAGCGGCTGCGCGACGCGCTCACCATCAACGTCACCCGGTTCTACCGGAACGCCGAGACGTGGAACCTCTTGCGCCGCGACCTGATTCCGCGCCTCTGCGCGCCGGGCTCCGGCGAGATCCGGGTGTGGAGCGCCGGCTGCTCCTCGGGCGAGGAGGCCTATACCCTCGCCATTCTCGCCGCCGACCACTTCGAGCGCAGCGGACGCTCCGGCGAGCTCGACCGGCTCGTGGTGGACGCCACGGACGTGGACCGGCTCAGCTTGGAGCGGGCCGAAGCCGCGCGGTATCGCGCCGAGAACCTGACCGAGATGCCACCGGAGCTGGTCAACCGCTACCTCGAGCCGGCGGGGCCGGAGCTCCAGGTCGTGGCGCGGGTCCGCGGACGCGTCTTCGTGCGCCGGGTGGACCTCAGCTCCGGCCGGCCCTTGCGGCGCGACTATCACCTGGTCGTCTGCCGGAACGTGCTGATCTACTTCGACCGGCCCATGCAGGAGCGTCTGTTCCAGATGTTCACCGACAGCCTGGCCCCGGGCGGCTACCTGGTGCTCGGGAAGGTGGAGACCCTCCTCGGCGCCATGCGCGACCGGCTCCTCCTCGTGGATCCGCGCGAGCGGGTCTACCGGCGGCCCGCTTGAGCCGGCGCGAGATCATCGTCCGGGTCGCGGATCTCCAGGTCGGCGGAGTGGGGGACCTCCTCGTCACCGTGGGCCTCGGCAGCTGCATCGCGATCGTGCTGCACGACGCCGGCGCCCGCGTGGGAGGGCTGGCGCACGTGCTGCTTCCCTCGCCCGCCCTGAGCGGGCACGACGGAAATCCGGCCAAGTCGCCGCACACCGCGGTTCCCCGGTTGCTCGAGCTCATGGCTGGCCGGGGCGCCAATCCCCGGCGCGTCACCGCCCGGCTCGCCGGGGGAGCGAGCATGTTCGCCGCGCTCGCGCCGCCGGGCACGATCCAGATGGGCGAGCGCAACGTGGTCGCGACCCGGCAGGTGCTCCACTCCCACGGCATCCCGCTGGTCGGCGAGGCGGTGGGCGGGGACTTCGGCCGGACCGTGCGGCTCGACGTCTTGCAGGGAAGTCTCGAAGTCAGATCGGTGGCGCATGGTGTCCACACGATCTGACGCGCGCACCGTCCTCGTGGTGGACGACAGCCCGTTCTTTCGTCGTCTGCTCACCGACGTGGTGGACGGCACCGGTGAGTTCTCCGTGGTGGCCACGGCGCGGAACGGGATGGACGCGCTCCGGAAGGTGCACGCCCATACGCCGGACGTAGTGCTGATGGACCTGGAGATGCCCGAGCTCGATGGCCTCGGCGCCATCGGCTACATCATGTCCGAGTCGCCCCGCCCGATCGTGGTGGTGAGCTCGTACGCAGGGCCGGGAACGGCCGCGGCGATCCGGGCGCTCGAGCTCGGCGCCGTGGATCTGGTGGCCAAGGAGGAAGAGCGCACCGAGGAGGCTGCCCATCGGCTGGCGGACCGGCTGCTGGGCGCGCTCCGGGCGGCGCGCTCCGCGGACATCCATCGGTTGCCGATGCTCGCCCGGCCGTCACGCGCCGCGCCACCCGCGACGCTCTTCGCGATGCCGGGCCGGGCACGCTCCTGTGTGGCCATCGCCGCTTCCACCGGCGGGCCACGCGCGTTGGCCGAGCTGGTCCCGCACCTGCCTGCGGGACTGCAGGCCGGCGTCGTGATCGTGCAGCACATGCCGCCGCGATTCACTCACAGTCTCGCGGAGCGGCTGGCGGCGCAGAGCCGCATCAGCGTGGTCGAGGCCGACCACGACACCCCCTTCCTCGCCGACACGGCGTACGTGGCGCCCGGGGACTATCACATGCGCGTCGTCGCGGGCCCCGATGGGCCGCGGATCGAGCTGGGGCGAGAGCCCAGCGTCTGGGGAGTGCGCCCCGCGGCCGATCCGCTGTTTCGGAGCGTCGCGGCGCTCTACGGGCGCCGGGCGGTCGGAGTGGTCCTCACCGGCCTTGGCCGCGACGGCGCCGATGGGCTGCGGAGGATCCACGACGCCGGAGGGATCGGCATCGCCCAGGACCGGGAAACGTCCACCATCTACGGGATGCCCAACGCCGCGCTTCAGGCCGGCGGCGCGCGACACGTGCTTCCGGTGGGCCAGATCGCGTCTCGCGTCGCCGACGAGCTCGGCAAGATGGAGAAGCGGTGAGCGGGGAAGGCTGGCTGCTGGTACGCGCGGGAGGCCGGCGGGTCGGTCTCGCGCTGGAGCAGGTGATCGAGGTTCTCGATCTGGGACCGGTCTATCCCGTCCCGTCCACCGAGCCCGCGGTCCGCGGCGTCACCAGTTCCCGAGGGCGGCTGGTTCCGCTGGTGCATCTCGCCTCGCTGCTCGACGGGCGCGCGGGAGCGGAATCCGGCGGCGGTACGGCGGTGATGGTGCGAGTCGGCGGCCGGCGCGTCTGTCTCGAAGTGGACGACGCGGAGGAGGTGCTGCGCGAGCCCGGGCTGCCGATCCCGCGGGACGTCTCACTGCCTTTCGCCGTCGCCGTGGCGCGGCAGGGGGACGGCATCGTTCCCCTGCTCGACCTGACCGCGGTCGGCGCTCGCATCTCGGAGACAGCGACCCCATGAATGCGGCTGACGACATCCAAGTCGTGACCTTTCGGGTGGGCTCTCAGGAGTTCGCCTTCGACATCCTCCAGATCGAGCGAATCCTGCGGTACGAGCCTCCCGCACGGCTGCCCCAGGCCCCCGGGTTCCTGGAGGGTGTCGTGCAGTACGGCGGCGGCGCGGTCCCGGTGGTGGACCTGCGGAAGCGCTTCGAGCTCGATGCCCCGATCCGGGAGGAGACCCGCCTCATGATCGTGGACCTGGGCGAGCAGCGGGTCGGTGTCCTGGTGGACGAAGTCCGCGAGGTGCTGCGGGTGGACAGCCGGACGATCACCGCGCCGGGACCGATGGTGAGCGGTCTCGCGGCGGCGTACATCTCGGGGCTGGTCACGAGGCCCGGACGCACCATCATCATCCTCAATGCCCGGAAGCTCCTTTCCTCCACCGAGCGCCTGGCGCTCAGCGCGATCGGGAGCACCTGAGATGAGCGAATCGCTGTGGGCCGGCCTCAAGAGCCAGTACCAGGAGATCGAGGGGCGCCTGGCCGCCGCCCAGGACGCCGAGGCTCGCGAGGAGGTCAAGCGCGAAATCATCGCGCTCTTCAAGCGGGTGGACGGCGCGCTCACCGAGCTGGGCCAGCTCAAGGACGGAATTCGCGGGCTCGCCGAGCGCTACAAGCAGATGAACAATGCGGCGGGCGCGGCGCCGGCCGGCCCGGCGCCGGCGCCGCTGTTCACCGGCGCGAGGCCCGCGGTCCAGGCCGATCACCTCGGCGCGTCGACCTTCATCGAGAAGGGGTGGAGCCTGATCTCGCTGGGCGACTACGCCGGCGCCGTTCAGGCCCTGGAGAAGGCGCTCGCGCTGTCGCCCGGCGCGATCCAGGCCCAGTCGCTGCTGGGCTGGGCGCAGATGCTGCACGAGGACTACGACGACGCCCTGACGACGTTCTCGAAGGTGCTCATGAAGGAGCCGGCCAATGCCCTGGCCCGCATCAACGTCGGCTACATCTGCCTGAAGAAGCGGATCTTCGGCGAGGCCATCGAGCACCTGTCGAAGGCCATCCGGCTGGACAACGACCGCAAGGCAACCCTCTACGCGCACTATTATCTTGGATTGGTGTACCTGGAGCGCGAGATGTACGAGGACGCACAGAGCTTCTTCCGCAAGACGCTCGCGCTCGGACCGAACCTGATCGAGGCCTACTTCGACATGGGCCGGGCGCAGTGGTTCTCGGGCGACAAGGACGCCGCTCGCCGGACCTGGGCCGAAGGCCACAAGGCCAACAAGTTCAATCCCTGGGCCAAGCGTTGCCGGGAGATGATCGACCTGGTCGCCGCTGGAGGTGAGGTCCCGCGCAGTCTGCCTTCCTGACGCTGCTGCCCTCGAGACTCCTCGAGGCCGCACTCCTCTTCATCCTGCAGGGTTCTCCAACATCGGTGCAGGTCGGGCAGGTCACCGCCGTGGCCTGGCCGGATCAGGTGAGCCTCGCGATCGAGCTGGCCGAGCAGGCCGACCGGCCGGCCGAGTGGCCCGGTCTCGGCCGGTTGGCGCCGGGTCCCCTGCGGCTGGTCGTCGTGCCCGACGGCCGCCGGCTCGATTCGCTCACCCTCGGCCGCGCGCCGCGCTGGGGAGCGGCGGTGGCGCTGCCGGCGCTACGCACCATCGTGCTCCGGGCCGATGCCGCCGACCTCTCCCGCACCCTGCGTCACGAGCTGGCGCACCTCGCCCTGCACCAGCAGGTGGATGTCAGGGTGCCGCTCTGGTTCGACGAGGGGTATGCCGGGTGGGCGGCAGGGGAGTGGGACCGGCTGGGCTCGCTCGAGCTCAACCTCGCGGTGGCGCGCGGTGCGCTGCCCGGATTGCGCGCGCTCGACGCTGCGCTGCGGGGCACCGAAACCAGTGCGGACGCGGCCTACGGTCTGGCGGTCTCCGCGGTCACCGATCTGGCCCGGAGGAATCCGTCCGGCACGTTGGGCCCCTTGCTCGAACGACTCAACGCTGGGGAGGACTTCGAGGCCGCGGTCCTGGCGACGACGGGTCTCACGGTGGACCGCTTCGAGGAGGCGTGGCAGCGGGCGGTCCGGCGCCGATACGGGCTCGCTACCTGGCTCCTGGCCGGTGGCGGGTGGGCGCTCATAGCCGCGGCCGTCCTCGGATTAGTACACTTCCGCCGTCGGGCCGATCGGGAACGCCGGCAGGCGCTCGATCATGGTTGGGAGGTAGAGCCGGAAGCTGTAGATGGACCTGAACTTGACCCGACCCGATAACGGTGGTAGCCTCAAGCCCTATGTCCAGCGTCCGGCCATCGGCCCCCGCGCCCGCCACGGGATCTCGACGGTTTTTGCTCGCCCGGCGGAACCTCCTTATTCTAGCGGCAGCGGTGCTGGTGCTGGTGGCCGGGTACCTCACCCTCATCGCCGGGTATCCGAGCGCGGCCGCGGTGGTTCTTGTACTTGGCTATTGCGTGCTCTTTCCGCTCGGCATCGCTCTCTGAGTAGGGTGTTGGTCATCACGGCACGGTCCCTGCGCATGCGGTATCTGAATGGGGTCTGCGCCAGCCGTCGGGCGAATAGCTCAGCCGGTTCAGAGCGCCTGCCTTACACGCAGGATGTCGGGGGTTCGAATCCCTCTTCGCCCATTCGCACCCGCGTGGTGAGCGCGGCCGCTGTCGGTCCCGCGGGACCGTTTCTTTGGGGAGGCTTTCGCATGTATCTGCTCCGTCTTGTCACCCTCGTGGCCGTGGGTGGGGCGCTGTCTGCGCCGCTGGCGGCTCAGGGCATCCCTCGCAACGCCCGCACCAGCACGGTGAACCTCGCCCCGCGTTTCATGGTCGCGAACCCGTTCGCCTTCGCCTCTGCCGACTCCGCGCCCGCCGTGGCCATCGGCTCGGGGATCCGCGAACAGATGAAAGACGTCGTCGGGCGCGACTTCCAGGTCGTCGAACAGCAGCAGATGAACGACGCCCTGACCCAGTACGGCTACCCCAAGGACGCCATCCTGAGTCCGGCGCTCGCGACCACCCTCGCGAAGAACATCCAGGCGCGCTTCCTGGTCTCATCCACTATGGCGAAGGGGCAAGGCGGGCGGTATACCGTCACCGCCCGGCTCATCGGCGTGAACGACGATGCCGGGAACGTGATCACGCTCGCCCAGAATCAGGGTGAGACCCCTCAGGCGTTCGGCAAGCGGCTGGCCCAGGCGCTCGATCCGATGGTCGGGTCGCTCCCCGATGCCAAGGCCTGTATCGACCAGCGCACCAGCAAGCCCGACAAGGCCGTCGAGTCGGCCAACAAGGCGCTCAAGGTCACGCCCAACCACGGCCTCGCGCACTACTGCCTCGCGCTCATCGCGCAGGACAAGAAGGCGCCGCGCGCCGAGGTCGTGAAGCACCTCCAGGCCTCGGCGAAGGGCGATCCGGTGAGCCTTCCGGTATGGACCGCGTTGGCCACGCAGTATCAGCAGGCGAACGACACCGCCAACACCCTGGTGGCATTCAAGCAGATGCTCCGGGTCGCGCCGACCAACCAGAAGCTCCGCGAGGAGCTGTTCAAGTACTTCCTCCAGTCCGGTCATCCCGAGACCGCGCTCGAGGTGGCGGACGAAGGCCTCAAGCTCGACCCGTACAACGCCGACCTCTACGACCTCAAGAGCAACGCCTGCCTGTTCCTGAGCAACTTCAAGTGTGCCGTGGACGCCCTGGAGACGATGTACGCCACCGACTCCACCAAGGCGGACACGCTCTTCTTCACCAAGATTTCGGCGGCCGCCGCCGAGGGTGAGAAGCCCGACACCACCAGGCTCCTCAAGTGGGCCCAGATCGGGGTGCGCAAGTATCCCGACAACCCGACGCTGCTCGGCTACCTGAACCGGGGCTACTCGATGACGGGGCAGGTGGACAGCGTCGTCGCGGTCACCAACAAGATCATGGCCAAGGACACCACGGCCGTGGTGTCCGCGCTGGAGGCGGCCCAGGCGCTGATCAGCGCGCCTCCGACGGCCGGGACCGGAACGCCCCCGGCTACGGGGACCGACTCGGCGGCGCCCGCGAGCACGTCGAGGGCCAAGGAAGCCCTGCCGTTCCTCGAGTTCGCGATCAAGTACGGCGACCCACAGGCCAAGGAGAACGCCGCCGCGCTGTTGTACACCGCCGGCGGGAAGCTGCTCCAGCAGCCGCAGGACCTCCAGGGTGCGGCGGAGCTCCTGCGGATGGCTGTCCAGTCGGCGAACCCGACCGGCAAGGTGGGCCCGGCGGCCAACTACCTGCTCGGTCTGGCGACTCTGTTCCAGGTTCCCCAGATCGACCCCCAGGCGGAGAAGCAGAAGTCCTGCGACCTCGCCAAGCAGGAGGAGACGCTGCTGACCGAGGCCGAGACCGCGCTTATCGCGGGCCGAGCCGTGAACCAGGAAGCGGTGGACAAGAACCTCGGCATCATCAAGCAGTACAAGCCGCGGATAGCCTCCATGCTGAAGGCATATTGTAAGTAGGGCGGCGGGGCAGCGGGGCGGCGGGGCAGCCAAGCCAAGCACACCGGCTGATTCTGGTGAGCGGAGCGGGCCGCCCCGCCGCCCCCCTGCCCTTCTGCCCCGCACCCGAGTATATTACGCCCGCGTTGCGGGGGGCTGTAGCTCAGCTTGGTTA
>CAYPAE010000002.1:0-20185 GCA_964408595.1 uncultured Gemmatimonadaceae bacterium
GGCGAAGAGCGCCGCCTCGGCCTCCTGCGGGCCTCCGATCTCGCCGATGATCATGACCGCGTCGGTCTCGGGATCCTGCTCGAAGAGCTTGAGGTGGTCCAGGAACGAGCTGCCGTTGATCGGATCGCCGCCGATGCCGACGCTGGTCGTGATGCCGATGCCCAGCTCCTTCATCTGCGCCGCGGCCTCGTAGCCCAGGGTGCCCGAGCGGGTCACCAGGCCGACGTTCCCGCGCATGTAGATGTGCCCCGGCATGATGCCCAGCATGGCCTTGCCCGGGCTGATGACCCCCGCGCAGTTGGGACCCACCAGGGTCGAACGGCGCTCCTTGGGGAAGCGGAACAGATACCGCTTGACCATCATCATGTCCTGCGCCGGAATCCCGTCGGTGATGGTGACGATGAACCGGATGCCGGCGTCGGCCGCCTCCATGATCGAGTCGGCGCAGAAGGCGGCGGGGACGAAGATGATGCTCGCGGTGGCGCCGGTCTCTCGAACGGCTTCCTTCACCGTGTTGAACACCGGCCGGTCGAGATGCCTCGCGCCGCCTTTGCCCGGCGTCACGCCGCCGACGACGTTGGTGCCGTAGGCGATCATCTCGCGGGCGTGGAAGGTCGCCTTGTCCCCGGTGAACCCCTGGACCAGGACTTTGGTCGTCTCGTCGATCAGGATGCTCATGGCTGTCCGTTTCCTGCCGACGCACGGCCGGCACGCGAGGTCTTGAGGGCGGCGACGACCCGCTCCGCGGCTTCCGAGAGCGTGTCCGCGGTGATGATCGGCAGGCCGCTCTCCTTCAGGATGCGGCGCCCCTCCTCCACGTTGGTCCCGGCGAGCCGGACCACCAGCGGAATCTTGAGCTCGGTCTCCCGGGTCGCCTGGACGACGCCCTGGGCCACCCAGTCGCAGCGATTGATGCCGGCGAAGATGTTCACCAGCATCGCCTGGATGTTGTTGTCCGAGAGGACCAGCCGGAAGGCGGCCGCGACCCGGTCGGGCGAGGCACCGCCGCCGACGTCGAGGAAGTTGGCCGGCGCGCCGCCCGCCAGCTTGATCATGTCCATGGTGGCCATGGCGAGCCCGGCGCCGTTGATGATGCAGCCGATGTTCCCGTCGAGCGCGACGTAGTTGAGCCCGTGCTCCGCGGCCTGCGCCTCGCGCGGGTCCTCTTCGGCGTAGTCCCGGAGCTCGCTCACGTTCGGCCGGCGGAACATGGCGTTGTCGTCGAAGGTCATCTTGCAGTCGAGGGCCAGCAGCGCGCCGTCGGTGGTGACGACGAGCGGGTTGATCTCCACCATCGTTGCGTCCAGGTCGCGGAACGCGCGGTAGGCGCCGAGCAACGTGGTCACCGCCCGGCTCACCTGGGCCGGGGTGAGCCCCAGCCCGAAGGCGATCTCCCGGGCCTGGAACGCGGTCATCCCCACCGCGGGCTCCACCACCTCCCGCACGATCGTGTCGGGCGAGTTCCGGGCGATCTCCTCGATCTCCATCCCGCCCTGCGGCGACGCCACGACCATGATCCGCTCGCTCTTCCGGTCGAGCACGAGGCCGAGATAGATCTCCCGCTCGATCGGCACCGCCGCCTCGACGTAGAGCCGGTGCACCACCCGGCCCTCCGGGCCGGTCTGGTGCGTCACCAGCCGCTTGCCGAGCAGCGCCTTCGCCGCGGTGCGGACCTCGTCCTCGTTGCTGCAGAGCTTGATCCCGCCGGCCTTGCCCCGGGCGCCGGAGTGGATCTGCGCCTTCACCGCCCAGCGGGAGCCGCCGATCTCGGAGGCCCGGTATACCGCCTGCTCCGGGCTGTAGGCGACCCCCCCGCGGGGGATCGCGACGCCGAAGCCGGCGAGCAGCTCCTTGGCCTGATACTCGTGAATGTCCACGAACGCGCCTCCCTGGGAATGGAGCGGTGTGTCATGTGTCACGTGTCATCCTGAGCGAAGCGAAGGGGCCAGAGCGCGGCTTCGGCTCCTTCGCTTCGCTCAGGATGACAGTGCTGCGGGCCTGCCCCTCTCGATCGCCTCCGCCATGTTCACCACGTTCTGCGCCATCCGCGCCGACGCCGCGTCGATCATCCGCCCGTCGAGCTGCGCGGCGCCGCGGCCTTCACGAGCGGCCTCCTCCAGCGCGACGAGGATCCGCTTGGCCCGGTCCACCTCCGCGGGCGGAGGCGTGAAGACCTGGTTGGCGAGCGCGACCTGGCTCGGATGGATCGCCCACTTGCCCTCGATGCCAAGCGCTGCGCCGCGCCGGGCCCCGAGGATGTACCCGTCGGGGTCCTTGAAGTCGCCGAACGGGCCGTCGATGGCGCGTAGCCCGTAGGCCCGGCACGCCACGACCATGCGCGACAGGGCCGCGTGCCACTGGTCGCCGGGATAGTCGGGATTGAGGCCGCCGATGCTCACCGTGCGCGCCCGGCAGCTCGCGGCGTAGTCGGCAACGCCGAAGTGCATCGCCTCGAGCCGCCGGCTCGACTGCGCGATCGCCTCGACGTTCGCCATGCCGAGCGCGGTCTCGATCAGCACGTCGATCCCGATCCGGTGGGGAATGCCCTTCGCCTCCTCGATCTGGGTGAGGAGCGCGTCCACCAGGTACACGTCCGACGGCACCCCGACCTTGGGGATGAGCACCGTATCGAGCCGGTGCCCCGCCTGCTCCACGACGTCCACCACGTCGCGGTACATGTAGTGGGTGTCGATCCCGTTGATCCGGACCGAGATCGTCTTGCCGGTTCCCCGCCAATCGAGATCCAGCAGGCCCTGAATCACGTTGCGCCGGGCCTGCTCCTTGTCACCCGGCGCGACCGCGTCCTCGAGATCGAGGAAGACGTAGTCCACCTCGCTCTCGAGCGCCTTCCTGAACATCGCCGGCTGCGAGCCGGGGACCGCCAGCTCGCTCCGCTGCAGCCGCTGGCGAGCCGGCTCGTAGCGGGTGTGGCTCATCGGGCCGCGCCCGCCGTCGCCTTCTCCTTGGCCGGAGCCGCGGCCGGTTGCGCGTCGGGCGCCCGGGGCGGCAGGTCCCGCTTCTCCAGCGGCTTGGCGTTGCCCCGCCAGTACTCCTGCGCCGCGGCGACACCGCTGCCCGGGGGGATCTTCATCCCCACATCGCGCATCGCCATCTCCGCCCCGGCGATGCCGCCGAGGAGCATGAGCTCGTTGAGATCACCCAGGTGGCCGATGCGGAACAGCCGGCCGGCCATCCGCGCGAGCCCGGCGCCCAGCGCCAGGTTGTAGCGGCGGTAGGCGATGTCGATGACCTCGGCGCCGTTGACGCCGGGGGGCACCATGATCGCGGTGACGGTGTCGGAGTGCCACTTGGGCGCCCGGGCGCAGAGCTCGAGCCCCCACGCCTTCACCGCCTGCCGGGTCCCCTCGGCCAGCCGGTGGTGGCGGGCGAAGACGTTCTCCAGCCCCTCCTCCAGCAGCATCGCGATCGATTCGCGCAGCCCGTAGAGCATCGGGAGCGACGGCGTGTAGGGGAAATAGCCGGTGGCGTTCGCCTTCCGCATGTCGCCGAAGTCGAAGAAACAGCGCGGCAGCTTGGCCTGATCGTACTTGGCAAGCGCCTTCTGGCTGGCACACACGAGGCCCAGACCCGCCGGCAGCATCAGCCCCTTCTGCGAGCCGGTGACCGCCAGGTCCACGCCCCACTCGTCCATCCTGAAATCGATGCTGGCGATGGAGCTCACCCCATCCACCATGAGCAGGGCGGGATGCTGGGTCTCGTTCAACGCCTTGCGGATGCCCGCGACGTCGCTGGTGACACCGGTCGCCGTCTCGTTATGGGTAAAAAGCACCGCCTTGATCCGATGACCCTTATCGGCGGCGAGCGCTTCCTGGTAGCGCTCGACCGGCGCGCCCTCGCCCCATTCGGCGTCGAGCACCTCGACGTCGAGGCCAAACCGCTGGGCCATGTCGATCCAGAGATGGCTGAACATGCCGAAGCGGGACGCCAGGACCTTGTCGCCCGGCGAGAGGGTATTGACCAGCGACGCCTCCCAGGCGCCGGTGCCGCTCGCCGGGAAGATGAACGCCTGCCCGGAGGTGGTCTTGAAGATCTTCTTGAGGTCCTCGAGAACCGGGGCCGCGAGGCCGGGGAAGTCCGAGGAGCGATGATCCTCCATGGCGCGATGCATGGCACGGAGGACACGATCGGGCGTGTTGGTAGGCCCGGGGACGAAGAGGAAGTTTCGGCCGGCCATGCGCGGAACCTCGGTGAGAGTAATGAAGGCCCGGCGGGAGCGGGACGCCCCCACCGGAAGCGGCTACATTGGAGGCGCGGGCCTCGAATCATCCTGCGCCAGCCCCATGTATAGCACTTTGCACCTTTTTTCACAAGCATCGGAGCGTCGATCCTGCCCCGCACCGACCCCGCCCTCGCCTCCCCCACGGCACTCCTGTCCGAACTCTACGCCGTCGCCACCGCCGCGGTGGACCCGGGTCCGGCGCTGGCCCGGCGGCTCCGCAGCCTCGCTCCGGAGCGCGGGCACGAGCCCTGGATCATCGCGCTCGGCAAAGCGGCGCTTCCGATGGCCCGGACGGCGGTGGACGTCCTCCGCGAGCGGGGGCTCGAGCCGGCGGGCGGCCTGGTGGTATCTCCCGCCCGGTCGCCATCCCCGCATCGGTCGCTCACCGTCGCCGCCGGGGACCACCCGGAGCCGGGCCCCGGCTCCCTCGCGGCCGCCCACGCCCTCGCCCAATCGGCGCCGCGCGCCGCGTCCGGCGCTGAAGTCTGGGTCCTCCTCTCCGGCGGCACCACCAGCCTGCTCGGCGCGCCGGTGGACGGGATCTCGCCCGAGGACCTCACCCGGATTTACACACTGCTGCTCGGCTCCGGCCTCGACATCACGGCGATGAACCGGATCCGGAAGCGTTTCTCCCGCTGGGGCGCCGGCCGCCTCGCCCTTGCGCTCGCGCCGGCGCGGGTCCGGGTCTACGTCGTCTCCGACGTCATCGGCGACGATCTCGCGTCCATCGGCTCCGGCCCCTGCGTCCCCGATCCCGCAACCGCCGCCGACGTGCGCGACCTCCTGGAGCGCTCCGGCCTCTGGGGAAAAATCCCCCAGGCGGCTCGCCGGCAGTTGAGCGAGGCCGAAGCGGGGAGAATGGCCGAGACGCCGAAGCCCGGTGACCAAGCGTTCGCGCGCGTGACCCTCGAGCTGATCGCGAGTAACGGCCTGGCTCTCGAAGCTGCGGCCAAGCGGGCGGCAGAGTTGGGCCTCGCCCCGGTGGTGTCGGACGCGCCGCTCGCCGGGGAGGCGTCGGCGGCCGGAGCGAGTGTAGCCGCTACACTTCTGCAAGATTATGCGGGCCGAGACATCCCGCAACCGGATCGGAAGCGCTGCCTCATCTGGGGGGGAGAGACCACCGTGACCCTGGGGTCATCGGCCGGCGGCCTCGGTGGACGATGCCAGGAGTTGGCGCTCGCCGCCGCGCGAACCCTCGTGGGCGCCCCGCCCGGCGTCGCCTTGCTGGCGGCCGGGACCGATGGTCGCGATGGTCCCACCGACGCCGCGGGCGCAATCGTCGACGGACGCACCTGGGAAGCGGTGACCGCCGCGGGCCGCGACCCCGCGCGCGATCTCGCCGCGCATGACGCCTACCGCGCGCTCGACGCCGCCGGCGTCCTGCTCCGGCCGGGGCTCACCGGAACCAATGTGATGGATGTGGTGATCGGGGTGTGCCTGTAGGCGGGCAGGCGGGCTGCCGGGCAGGCGGGCAGGTGGCTCCGGTGCAGGAGGCGTTCGGTGTGCGGGTGCGGCCCGCCGGCCCGCGTGCCCGCCGGCCCGCCGGCATCAGCTGATAGCTCCTTCACGGCCCCTCCCCCCTCGCCCGAAAATCCGCTCCCAGGACCACGCTCACGTCCACCCGCCGAAGCGTGTCGGGCTCGACCACGATCTGCCCGGCACCGAGGGCCTGTCGCACGTCGCGACCCCGGCCTGGGTCACCCCGCCGCACGATGACCCGCGTCGAGTCCGCTGCCTCGTCCGCGTTGCCGAAGAAGACCACGTCGAGACCCTGACGCCGCAGCATGCGGGTCGCCGCGCGGGCGACCCCCGCCCGCCCGGTCCCGTTCAGCACCTCCACGGTCACGCGGCGCTCGGGCGACGGGATGGGATAGGCGTGCTCGCGTGGCTCGGGGGGCGGAGGCGGGACCAGCAGCCGGACCGCGGCCGCGAGACCCGCCGCGGCGACCACGATCAGGACGATGCGGAGGACGCGGCGACGAGACTGTTCCAGAAGCGGACCGTCGGTTCGAGGAGGGTGCGACCGGAGCTCACCATATGGCCCACTCGTGCCCGGGCCACCTGGCGGAGGACGATCGCGGGCTGGGACGGGAACCGCTGGGCGAGATCGGCGCGCCACTCGGGTTCGTGCTGGCGGCCGGGTTCCAGGTAGTCGGCGCAGTAGAGGATCCGGCCGACCATGTCCCACTCGGCGAGGCCGATCGAGTGGTAGCGGACGGCGTCGAGCACCCCGCGGTCGGTCTCCCCCTCCGACTTGGCGCGCGCGGCGCTGGCGGGCCCGTGCCGCAGCTCCGACGGACCCGGAGTGGATGGCGCCCAACGGGTCAGCTCTTCCTCGGGCGCGTCGCGAAGCGCGTCGTGCAGCCATACCGCGCGAAGCCAGCGGTGCCGCTCGCTGTCGGGCACACCCATCTCCAGTGCCCAGCGGGCGGCGAGCTCGGCCACCCGCTCGATGTGCTCGCGGCGAGCCGGAGTGACTATCGCCCATTGGGGCAGTGTCGGCCGTAGACCCGGCGAGCCGGCCGGCTCCATCAGACCACCCCCTCGCCGAGCACGATGTTGTCGATCAGCCGGGTGAGCCCGACGCGGGCCGCGAGCGCCACGACGCTGGTCGCCTGCACCTCGGTCACCGGCGCCAGCGCGTCCGGCTCGGCCACGGCGATGTACTCCACCTGCACGTCGGTAAAGGTCTCGAGGAAGCGCCGCATCCGCGCTTCGATCGCCTTCGCGCTCCGCTCGCCACCGCGCCACGCGACGTGAGCCTCCTGCAAGGCCCCGCTCAGCGCCGTGGCGCGCCGCCGCTGCTCCGGGTCGAGGTAGGCGTTCCGGCTGCTCAACGCGAGCCCGTCGGACTCACGGACGGTGGGAACGATGGCGAGCTCGAGCGGCCAGTCGAGATCGCGCACCATCTGGCGCACCAGCACGGTCTGCTGCACGTCCTTCCGCCCGAAGCACGCCACGTCCGGCTCGGCCAGGTGGAAGAGCTTCGCGACCACCGTCAGTACGCCGCCGAAGTGACCGGGCCGGGCCACCCCTTCCCAGCGCTCGGCCGACCTTCCCGGCACGACCCTGATCTCCGATCCCGGCGGATACATCACCGCCTCGCTCGGCAGGAACAGCGCATCCACCCCGCGCGCGTCGGCGAGGCGGCGGTCGCGGGGGAGATCGCGGGGATAGCGGGCGAGGTCCTCGGTGGGCCCGAACTGGAGCGGATTGACGAAGATGCTCATGAGCACCACGTCGGCGCGCTTGCGGGCCTCGTCGACCAGCGCCAGGTGTCCCTCGTGCAGGTATCCCATGGTGGGTACCAGCCCGATGCGGCGGCCCTCGCGACGCCGGGCGCGCACCCACCCCTTGAGGTCGGGGATGGTCGTGAGGTCGATCATGCGGGACAGGAGGGCGCTTCCGGCGCCCTCATTCGAAGCTGTGCTCCTTCCCCGGATAGCTCCCTCCCCGCACCTCGGCCGCGTAGGCCTGGACCGCGTCGCGCACCGCGCCGCCGAGGTCGGCGAAGCGCTTGAGGAACTTGGGCGAGAATCCTTCGTTGAGCCCCAGCATGTCGTGCAGGACCAGCACCTGTCCGTCGCATCCCGGTCCCGCCCCGATCCCGATCGTCGGAATGGTGAGCGCCGCCGAGATCCGCCGCGCAAGCCCGGTGGGGAGCAGCTCCAGCACGATCGAGCAGGCCCCCGCCGCCTCGAGCGCCTTGGCGTCGTCGAGGAGCCGGTCGGCGGCCGCCGCATCACGGCCCTGGACCTTGTACCCGCCAAGGGCGTGCACCGACTGCGGCGTCAGCCCGAGGTGCCCCATCACGGGAATCCCGCGCTCGACCAGCGCGCGGACGGTCTCGGCCATGTGCCGCCCGCCCTCCAGCTTCACGCCGTTGGCGTCGGTCTCCTGGAGGACCCGCCCCGCGTTCCTGATCGCCTCGGGGACCGACACCTGGTAGGTGAGAAAGGGGAGATCCACGACCATCAGGGCGTTCGGGGCGCCGCGCCGCACCGCGGCGGCATGGTAGATCATCTGGTCCAGGGTGGCGCTGAGAGTAGTCTCCTGTCCGGCGATGACCTGGTTCAGCGAGTCGCCGACCAGAAGCACGTCCACGTCCGCCCGGTCCAGGAGCCGGGCGAAGGCGGCATCGTAGCAGGTGAGCACCACCAGCCGCCGGCCGGCCGCCTTCCACGCGGGAAGGTCGAGTACGGATCGGGGGCGCGGGTCAGCGTTCATGGGCCTCCAGCTCGGCCAGCTCTCGGATCCAGAACTCGCGGTTGGACAGCTCGGGATGGGGAATGATAAGGTCGGGGTCGGCGATCCGGCGATGGCCGTACCGCACGATGTCGAGGTCGAGGGTGCGAGCCCCCCAGCGCTCGGCGCGGACCCGGCCCCGGCTGCGCTCAATCGCCTGGCAGGCCGCCAGCAGCGCGCGGGGCTCGAGCGCGGTCTCGAGGAGGACCATCTGGTTGAGGTACGCCGGCTGCTCCATCCCCGCGAGCGGAGCGGTCTCCTCCACGGCGGACTCCGCCACCAGGCGGGTACCGGGGAGCGCGGCCAGCGCGGCGCGCGCGGCGGCAAGGTGCCCCGCGCGGTCCCCCAGATTGCTCCCGAGCGCGATGTACGCGCGCTCCCGTGCGACCACCGTGCCTCAGGTCTCGACGGCGAAATGCCGCGCGATCCGCTGGAGGTCGCTGGCGACTTCGCCGAGCCGGCGAATGGCCCGCTCCAGCTCGGCCTGCCCCGCCGCGGCGTCCTCGGCCCGCTGGGCCAGCTCGTCGGTCTCGTTCCGGGTCCGGGCCGATCCCGCCGCCACCCGCTCGATCTGCTCGCTCAGCCCGCTCACCGCGCCGAGCTGCTCGGAGGCGGTGGCGGCGATGGCCTCGGCGTGGCGGCCGGCTTCGCTCGTCGTGCCGACGATGGCGTCGAGCGCCTGCGCCGCGTTGGCGCTCAGCTCCTCCACGCCCGCCACCGCTTCCCTTCCGCGCTCCATCTGATCGGAGACCGTCGCGACCTGGGAGCCGATCTCCTCCAGCAGGCCCCGCGCCTCTCGCGCGGCGTGGAGGCTCTGCGCCGCCAGGTCCCGCACCTCGTCGGCGACCACGGCGAAGCCGCGGCCCTCCCGACCCGCGCGCGCCGCCTCGATCGCCGCGTTGAGCGCGATGAGGTTGGTGAGGTCCGCGATTTCCCGGATCGTGCCGATGAACCCGCTGATCCGGGTGGTGAGCGCGCCCAGCTCGGCGACCTGCTCGACGCTCCCCGACACGAACCCCTTGAGCCCGATCAGCCGCTCGATCGCCTGGCCGATCACCACCCGGTTCCGGCTCGCTACGGCGGCGGCGGTGCCGCTCGCCTCAGCCGCCTGCGCGCCCTGCGCGGCCATCGCGCGGGTGGCGGCGGAGAGCGTGTCGGTCGAGCGGAGCCCGCCGGCGACGAAGCGCTCGAGATCGGCCGTTCCCTGCCGCATCCCCCGCGACACTTCGGCGAGCGCCGACGCCGAGCCCCGGAGCGATTCGGTCACTCGCGCGAGCGCGGTGACCTGCTCGCCGATCTGACCGACCGTGCTGAGCAGCGGGCGGCGCAGCTCGGCGATGTGGATCGCCGTGGCCATCTGGTTGGCGAGCGTTCCGAGCGCCACGAGGTCTTTCGGGCCGTAGGCGTGGCGCTTGGGGTGGTCCACCTCGACCACGCCGAGGAAGTCGTCGCCGAAGCGGATGGGATGCACCACCGTGCTGCCGACGCCCTCCATCACGTGGGCGATGCGCGCGTCGCGCCTCACGTCGCGGACCACCACCGGCTCGCCGGACGCGATCGCCTCCCGGCGCAGCTCGATCAACTCCCCCGGCGGCTCCCCGCGGTCGGGGCGCCCGTGCACCCCGCGGTACGCCAGGCTGAGCCCGGTGCCGTCAACCCGGTATATCCGGAAGTCGCCCCAGTCGAGGAGCCGGTGCGCGAGCCGCTCGATCTGATCGAAGGAGCCCTGGAGGGTGGCGTTGCTCGCGATCGCCGTCTCCATCAGGTGCACCTTGTTCAGGTCCTCGGCGCCGATCGCCTCCTCGATGATCTTGCGGGTGAGCAGGCCGAGCACGCCGAGCGCGAGGCCCACCGCCACCCACCCGACCGGCGCGAGCGCCTGGACGGCCGCGACGCCGACCACCGTCGCGATCAGCGTCAGCAGATAGGAGATGATCTCCCAGCGCAGGATCAGGATCTTCTCGGCGTACTCCAGCTTGTCCCGGACCAGCAGGGTGAAATAGAAGAGCGAACGGGCGGAGAAGAAGTAGAGGCAGACCAGGATCGCGGCCGCCGGCAGGAAATCGAGCGAGAGCGGGGGCAATCCACTGAGATAGTGCACCGCGGCGTAGGGGCCGTAGGCCGCGATGAAGCCGAGGACTTCGCGGCCCGCGTTGATGAAGCCGGCCCGGGGGAGCTTCCGCAGCCACACCACGTCGGATCCGAGCACACCGAGGTAGAGCCCGAGCACCACCGGCGTCGGGCCGACCGTCACCGCGCCCACCAGCACCGGAATGCCGGTCTGGGTCAGATACGAGTACTTGCTCAGGCGTATCGGCGTGGCGCGAAGGGCGAAGACCATACCGGTCAACAGCAGCACGGCGACCGGCTGGTCGATCCATCGGGTGTCCACCGCGAGGGCCGCCAGCGTGACGATCGCGCCCCCGACCGTGAGCAGCCGCGCATAGCCCTCGAGCAGCGACCCGACGCTCGCGCTCATGCCATCGCCGGGGCGAGATCGAGTCCCACCCTGAGCTCACCCAGGAACCGCCGAGCCGCCGGCACGCCGCCGGTGCCGAGCACCTCCACCAGCGCGCTGCCCACCACCACCCCGTCGGCGAGCCGGCCCACGGCCGCGGCCTGTTCCGCGCTCGATATGCCGAATCCCACCGCGACGGGGAGCGTCGTCGCCTCGCGCACCCGGCCGATCGACTCGGCGAGATCCGCCGCCAGCGCGTTGCTGGCGCCGGTGACGCCGAGCCGCGCGACCAGATAGACGAATCCTTCGGCGCCGGTGAGGGCCGCTCGGAGCCGCTCGGGACGCGTCGTCGGGGCGATGAGACGGATGAGATCCAGCGGGCTCTCCCGCACGGCCGCCTCGACGGCCGCATCGCTGCCCGCCGGCAGGTCGGTGAGGAGGAGGCCGGCGACGCCGAGATCGCCGGTGTCGCGGAGAAAGCGGTCGAGGCCGTAGCGGAGGATCGGGTTGAGGTAGCTGAAGACGACGACGGGGTGGCGGAGCCGACACCGCGCGATGAGCTCGAGCGTGCCCGCGAGGGTCATCCCCTGCTTCAGGGCCTGGAAGGTCGAGCGCTGGATGGTGGGCCCGTCCGCCAGCGGATCGCTGAACGGCACGCCGACTTCGAGCACGTCCGCGACCTCGTCGGCGGCCCGGAGCGCGTCCTCGCTGGAACGAAGGTCGGGATAGCCGGCGGTGAGATAGGGAATGAGCGCGGTGCGGCCGCGGGCCCGCAGGACCCCGAAGGCCCGCGCGAGGATCGACTCAGACAAAGTAGTCGCCGACCGTGAGCCCGTAGCGCGACGGGTTAGTGACCTTGACGATGGAGCGCCGGTAGTTGCTCGCCTCATCCCGCTCCGTGAGGCTCACCAGGGTGCCCGGCGGGGGGACGGTGCCGCCGTCGGCGTCCACCGCGATGCGCAGCAACGGGCGGTTGAGCTGCTGGCCGTCCGGGTCGGCCCCGGAGACCAGCGCCACCTCGAAGGTGTCGAGAATCACGCAGGTCCCCACCGGGTAGATGCCGATCAGATTGATGAGCGCCTTGACCAGGATCGTGTCGTAGCCGCGCTTCGGGTTCTGCCACATCTCCCGCAGCACCTGGTCCGGCTCGATCGGCGTGGTCTGGTAGCTCCGCCGTGTGGTGGCCGCGTCGAACCCGTCCGCCACCGCCACGATGCGGGAGAAGATGCCCAGCTCGCGCGGGCGTACGGTCCGCGGATAGCCGGTAAAGTCGGTCTTCATGTGGTGCTCGTGCGCGGTCAGGATCGCGCGATACGGCGTCTCGTCATAGGTGCGCATCGTGAAGAGTGTCAGCGCGCCGAGCCACGGGTGTGCCTGCATGATGCGCCACTCGCGCTCGTCGAGCCCTGTGGTCTTGTTGAGGATCTCGACCGGCACCCGCGCTTTTCCCACGTCGTGCAGCAGCGCCGTCATCCCGAGGTCGTAGAGCTGGAGCCGCGAGAATCCCAGCTTCTTCCCCAGCGCGACCGAGAAGATGCACACGTTCACCGAGTGGGTGAAGGTGTACTCGTCGTAGTCGCGGATCGTGGTGAGGCCCATGACCGAGGTCTCGTTGTTGAGCACCTGGTCCACGATGAGCTGCACCGCCCGCTTCACCCGCTTCACGCTGGTCGCCCGCCCCATCCGGACGCTGGTGATCACCTCCTTGGTGACCGCGACCCCCTGCGAGTAGACCCGCTTCGCGGCCTGCTTGGCCTGCTCCGATTCCGCGTGCTCGTGGTGGCTCGCCCGCTCGATCTCGAGCCCCGTCACGCCGCCGGCTCCGAGCCGCTCGGTCAACTCGTCGAACCGCTCGTCGGGCTGGCCGCGCTCGGAGAGGCTGAGCAGGAGACTCAGCAGGATCTGCCACTCGCGCCGGTCGCTGGCGTGTATTCTGAGCGCGCCGATCTCGAACGCCCGCAGCATCGCGAGGATGTGGCTGAACGAGGCGTAGTTGTCGAGCTCGAGGCGGAGCCGGGTGGCGTTCACGAAGATGAAGTCGCCGGCGAGGCGGACCTCGAGATCGCTCTCGATGGCCAGCAGCGCGCGGGCGGTGGCGTCGAGATCGTCGAGCGCCTTCTGCACCGTGGCGTTCTCGACCGGGTAGAGCTTGAGGCTCCGCAGCGCGGTGTAGAACGCGAGGAGAAGTGCTCGGCCTCCCTGCCGCAGCTGCCCGTCGGCGGCGGAGCGCGTGGCGTCGGCCGGCTGCTGCGTCACGTCCCGACCTCCCGGAGCGCGCGGTTGACCGCGTTCCGGACCACCAGGTCCTTGTCCTCCGCCACCCGGGTGAGGACCTCGCGCGCTTCGGGGGTGTGGATCTTTCCGATCGCGATCGCGGCGCAGGCGCGGGTTTCGGACGATCCCTTCAGCTTGAGCAGGCCGCGGGGCAACAGCATCCCACTCAACGCCCTGAGGCCGGCCGCGCCGGCGATGGCGCCGTAGGCCTCGAAGAACGCCATCTTCTCGGTCAGGTCCATCTCCTTCACGCCCTTGCCCAGCACCACCGCCTCCACCCGCTTGAGCGCGCCCTTGTAGCCGCGGCCGCCCGCGACCCGCACGGCGGCGAGCCGCACGCCGCGGTCGTCGTCGTCGATCGCCTTGTCGATCAGCGCGAGCGCCGCCGGCGTGGCGAGCTGGGCGAGGGTTTGCACCGACGCGAGGCGCACGCCCGGATCCTGGTGCGCGATCGTGTCGGCGAGGCCGGGCACCACCTGGTGCAGGCCGAGACGGCCGCAGAGGGTCACCACCGACGCGAGCGCCTCGGAGTCCCGCGAGCGCAGGATGCGCAGCACCTCGTCGGTATTCGAGGCCGCCACGCGGTCGGCCACGCCCTCGAGCACGGCGCGCAGCGCCGGCGACGACAGGTTCGGGATCCAGCTCAGCACCGGCTCCAGCGCCGACGCGCGCAGCTCGCGCAGCACCTCGGCGACCTCCGCCTCACCGGCGAGGGCCGCCGCTTCGTCCAGCGACTGGAGCAGCTGGCTCACGATGGCGGGCTCGCTCAGCTTGGCCACGAAGCTGTCGAGCCGGGCCCGGTGCTCGGGCGTGAGCCCCGGCGCGCGCGCCCCCAGAAGCTTGCTCTCGCGGAGGACGCTGGCGGCCGTCCTGAAGTCGCGCGCGTTGAGGAGATTGGGGAAGAGGTGCTCCAGGATGCCGATGATCTCGGAGCGCGTCGCGGGCTCGCCCTCGAGCTCGAACAGGTCGAAGAGGACGTTGAACGCGGAGGTGCGGACGTCGCGCCCGTATTCCTCTTCGACCTGCCGCGCGACCTGGTGGATCTCCCCCTCGTCGAGGAAGTAGAGCGTAGAGTCGAAGTCCTCGAGGTCCACGACGCCTCTGGGCCGCGGCGGGGCCTCGTCGGCCACCTGCGCGTGCCGCTGGTGCGCCGCGGCCGCGTCGTCGCTCCCGGTGGGGTACGTGCCGCTCTGCTCCGGCATCGAGCCCCCGCCCTCCCCGAAGAACTCGACGAACTGGTACTGAATGAACTGGAATTCCTGCTCCCACAGCAGCGTCAGCAGATCGTCACCCGCGTCGGCCGAGAGGAAGCGCGCCCGGTTGATCGCCTCCAGCAGGCGCGGCAGCTCTTCCTGCTCCGCGCCCCGCTGGATGGTGAGCGAGCGCATGCCGTCCTTGAACAGTCCCCACGCCAGGCTGTCGGCCTTGTTGAGCTGGTGGTAGACGACCTGCTCCTCCCAGACGAAGTCGGTTTCGGCCACCGTGAGAACCAGCTCGTCGAGCACCGCCCAGATGGGCGCGAAGGCGGTGCGGAGGTTTTCGGTGGCGCGGTGATAGATGGGATTGTTGGGCAGATACATATGGAAGGCGCGGAGCGCCTTCCCCAGCCCGGTGATCAGCTCGGCCACCTGGGAGGCCGGGAGGATGTCGGTGTGCGGTCCGACCGTCACACGGGACTCCCGAGCAGGGCGGCCACATGGGCGACGTCCTTGTCGCCCCGGCCGCTGAGGCAGACGAGCACCGGCTCGTCCGTGGCCCAGCGGCCCCTGGACCGGCGTACCCACGCCAGCGCGTGCGCGGTCTCGAGCGCGGGAATGATTCCCTCCAGCCGGGAAAGCGCCTGGAAGGCATCGAGCGCCTCGGCGTCGGTGGCCGAGTCGTAGAGGACGCGCCCGGTATCGCGGAGCCAGCTGTGCTCCGGCCCCACGCCCGGATAGTCGAGGCCGGCAGATACGGAGTGCGCCGGCGAGACCTGGCCGTCCGCGTCCTGGAGCAGATAGCTCAGGCTGCCGTGAAGCACGCCCGGGGAGCCGGCGCTCAGCGTCGCGCTGTGATGGCCGGTCGCGATCCCGCGCCCTGCCGCCTCGACGCCGACCAGCTCGACGTCGTCGTCGAGAAAGGCGGCGAAGATTCCGATCGCGTTCGACCCGCCGCCGACGCAGGCGACGACCGTCCGCGGCAGCCGTCCGAATCGCTCGAGCAGCTGCTCCCGCGCCTCGCGCCCGATCACCGACTGGAAATCGCGGACCATGCGCGGATAGGGATCGGGTCCGACCACGGAGCCGATGATGTAGTGCGTGGTGGGGACGTTGGTGACCCAGTCGCGGAGCGCCTCGTTGGTCGCGTCCTTGAGGGTGCGGGTCCCCGACTCGACCGGAATCACCGTCGCGCCAAGCAGCCGCATGCGGTACACGTTGAGCGCCTGCCGGGCCACGTCCTCCGCGCCCATGTAGACCACGCACTCGAAGCCGAACCGGGCGCAGACCGTCGCGGTGGCCACGCCATGCTGGCCCGCCCCGGTCTCGGCGATGATGCGCTGCTTGCCCATGCGCCGCGCGAGCAAGGCCTGCCCGATGGTGTTGTTGATCTTGTGGGCGCCGGTGTGGTTGAGGTCCTCGCGCTTGAGGAGCACCGGGGCGCCGACCTCGTCGGAGAGGCGGGGCGCGACGGAGATCGGGGAGGGCCGCCCCACGAACTCGGCCAGCAGCGCGTCGAGCTCGGCCCAGAACGCGGAATCCGTCCTGGCCGAGTCGTACAGCGCGGTCAGATCGTCGAGCGCGGCGACGAGCGTCTCGGGGACGTAGCGTCCGCCGTAGGGACCGAATCGCCCGCCGACCGCCCGCTCAGCCGACAGTAGGGCTGCGTCCAAGCACTGCCTCCAGAAAGCGCGCGATCTTCTCGTGATCCTTGATGCCGGGAAGGGATTCCACCCCGGAACTTACATCCGCGACGTCCGGTCGAACGAGAGTCAGCGCAGCTCCCACGGTCTCGGGGGTGAGACCACCCGCGAGCGCCATGCGCACGCCGGCGAGCCGGGTTCGCGCCTCCGCCGCGATAGCGAGGTCGAGAGGCACCCCGCTGCCTCCGTCCGCATGCGGCGCGCGGGGCTCGACCAGAACCGTCTCGGCATCGAGGGAAGCCTCGCCCAGGCGGTCGAGGTCAGCGGGGCTCGCAATTCGCACGACCCGCCAGACGATCAGGCCGGCCGCCGCGAGCCGGGCGGCATCGTGACGAGAATAGGGTCCGTGAAGCTGGGCGCCGGAGAGCCGAACGCCCCGCGCCAGTGACAGGATTTCCTCGACGGACTGGTCTCCGAACACCCCCAGCACGGGAACGCCGCGCGAAGCGGCCACCACATCCGCCGCCCTCGCGAAGCTCACCCGCCTGGGACCTCCAGCAAGAACGACGCCCAGGTAGGAGGCCCCGGCCGCCGCGGCCTGCTCGGCGTCCTCGGGCCGGGTCAGGCCGCAGATCTTGACCCTAGCGACCACGGCGCGGGACCTCGGAGAGTTGCCGGAGGAGTCCGGCCGGGTCCGGGGCGGCCGAGAGCGCCGTTCCGACCAGCACGGCGTCCGCGCCCGCGGCGGCCGCTCGCTCCACATCCGCCGGCGAGTGCATCCCGCTCTCCGCCACCGCCACCCGGTTCGACGGCACCCGGGCGAGCAGCTCCCACGCCCCGGAGACGTCGATCCGGAAGGTGTCGAGATCGCGGCTGTTGACTCCGACGATCTCGGCTCCGGCGCCGAGCGCGCGGTCGAGCTCGGCGGCGGTGTGCACCTCGACCAGTGCCTCGAGCCCCGCGGTGCGAGCGCACGCGAGGAGCGCCTCGAGCCGCTCCGGCGGCAGCGCGCGGACGATCAACAGCACCGCGGCCGCGCCGGCGGCCAGCGCCTCGATCACCTGGAGCTCGTCGAGGATGAAGTCCTTCCGGAGCAGCGGCACGTCCACCCGCGAAGCGGCCGCGCGGAGATCCTCGACCGACCCGCCGAAGTGCGGCCGATCGGTGAGCACCGAGATGGCCGCGGCACCGTGTCGCGCATAGAGCGCGGCGCGCTCGCGCGGATCCAGATCGTCGCGGATGACGCCGGCCGACGGCGATCGCCGCTTCACCTCGGCCACGACGGCAACCTGCTCCCGCTGGAGCGCGCGACTCAGCGAAGGCGGCCGCGGCCGCAACCCGGCCTCGCGCTCCAGGGCGCCGCGTCGCTCCCTCAGGAATGGCAGTCCGCGGCGGGTCGAGTCGAGAATCTGGTCCAGCGAAACGCCCATCTTGTCCTTCGGCGACTCTTCGGGTATAGTTATTCGGGCTCTGTTCGGTCGAATCGAGACACCAACCCCACGGAGACGGCGCGATGCCGCTGACCAAGCGTCAAAGTGAAATCCTCAGCTACCTGCAAGGTCACATCCAGGATCAGGGCTACGCTCCCAGCTTCGAAGAGATCGCGGAGCAGTTCGGCTTCCAGTCTCTCGCCACCGTGCACGAGCATCTGACCAATCTCGAGCGCAAGGGCTACATCCGCCGGTCGTACAACGAGAGCCGTTCCATCGAGGTGCTCCCTCCTCGCGGCACCTCGGCCGCTACGGAGATCCCTCTGCTCGGCAAGGTCGCGGCAGGTACGCCGATCGAGTCGCTGATGAATCAGGAGAGCATTGCGGTTCCTGATCAGATGCTCCCCCGGCGCGGTCCCAACTACGCGCTTCGGGTGCAGGGCGCCTCGATGATCGACGAGCACATCCTCGACGGCGACGTGGTCGTGGTTCACGGCAAACAGACCGCCGAGAACGGCGAGATGGTCATCGCTCTGGTGAACGGCAGCGAGGCCACGGTCAAGAAGTTCTACCGCGAGGCCGGGGGATGGATCCGCCTCCAGCCGGCCAACTCCACCATGCAGCCGATGCGGTTTCAGGAGCGGGACGTTCTGATCCAGGGCGTCGTGGTCGGGGTGATCCGGAAGTATTGATCAGTTGTCACCCCCGAGCGGAGCGAAGGGGAGCGCGCGCCGGAGGCGCTGGAGCACTTCCATCCCCGCCCCGCTCTCCAGCGCGGCCGTCGCGCGCTCCACCGCTTCCTCGAACGTCCATCCCCGGCCGGAAACATAGAGTCCCGCCGCGGCATTGAGCAGCACCGCGCAGCGGAGCGCCGGCGTTTCGTCGCGCCCCGCGAGGAGCCGCTCGATCCGCTCCGCGTTCTCCGCGGGCTCGCCGCCCGCCAGCCCATCCAGGTCGTCGCAATCGAGACCGAGACGGCGCGGCTCGATCGACCACTCCGTCACCCTCTCTCCACCCACCTCCCACACCCGCGTCAGCCCGCGCGGACTCACCTCATCCATCCCCACCTCCGCGTGGAGCACGAGCGCGTGCACGGTCCCCAGCTGCGCGAGCGCGGCCGCCACCAGGGGCGCGCGCCGCTCGTCGGCGACGCCGATCACCTGCCGGGTGACGCCCGCCGGGTTCACCAGCGGTCCCAGCAGGTTCATGATGGTCGGGACGCCCAGCTCCTTACGCACCGGCCCGACGTGCCGCATGGCGGGATGAAAACCGGGAGCGAAGAGGAAAACGAGGCCGGCCGCGCGCAGCACCGCGGCCGCTCGGTCGGCGGTGAGCTGAATGTTCACGCCGAGCGCCTCGAGCACGTCGGCCGAACCCGATCGCGAGGTGAAGCTTCGGTTCCCATGCTTGGCCACCGGCACGCCCGCGCCGGCGACCACGAATGCCGCCGCGGTGGAGAGGTTGAGCGTTCCCACCACCCCACCACCGGTACCGCAGGTATCCACCAGCCGCTCCGGGTGCTCGACCACGACTCGCAGCATGGCGAGGCGCAGGGCCCTCGCCGCTCCGGCCACCTCGTCCGCGGTCTCGCCCTTCGTCCGGAGCCCCATGAGGAGCGCCGCGGTCTGGACCGGTGTGGCGTCACCGCGCATCAGGACCGAAAACGCCGCGGCCGCGGTCTCGCTGGAGAGCGAGCCTCCTCGAGCCAGCTCCTGTACGGCCTGTCGCAACGGGGCGTCGTGAGTCACGGGTAAGGCGGCTGGTTGGGGGATCGGCGAGTGGGGAAAAACGTACCCGAGAAACCGGCCTTTTGTCAAATGGGACAAGGATTTGCGTAGCTTGCCCGAGGGTCGGCGCGCGGCTAAATTCCCACCCGATGAGCCGGACCTTCCTCGCCACGCTGCACTTCGATGGCACCGGGTTCGTGGGGTGGCAACGCCAGCCGGCCGGGCGCTCGGTCCAGATCGAGTTCGAGCGGGTTCTGGAGCGACTCTTCGACCGGTCGGCGGTGGCTCACGCCGCGGGCCGGACCGACGCCGGCGTGCACGCCGTCGGGCTCGCCGTCAGCTTCTCCGCCCCTGCCAAGTGGGGCGCTACCGCGCTCCGCCGGGCGCTCAACGCCCTGCTCCCGAAGGACTGCTGGGTCGAGTCGGTGCATCCGATGCAGCCCGGCTTTCATGCCCGGAAGGGCGCCGTCTCGCGACGCTATCGCTACGACATCGGGCTGGACGACGCGGCATCCTCACCCTTTCGCCGGCGATTCGAGTGGGCCCTCGGGCGTCCGCTCGACACCGCCGCGCTCAGCGCCGCCGCCACGCTCCTCCTCGGCGAGCATGATTTCCGCGCCTTCGCGGCGAAGGGCGCGCCGAAGCCTCACTACCGGTGCCGCCTCGCGCGGGCCGAGTGGGAGTCTCGTCCGGAAGGACGGGGCGTGAGCTTCCACGTCGAGGCCGACCGCTTCCTGCACCACATGGTGCGGATGCTCGTGGGGACGATGGTGGACGTGGGTCTCGAGCGGCGCCCCCTGGCGGACATCAAAGCGCTGCTCGAGCGGGGCGACAACTTCGAGACCAGTCCTCCGGCGCCGCCGCAGGGCCTCTACTTCGTCGCGGCAACCTACCCTGAAGCACTCTATGCCGACGAGGCGGAGGAGGCCCATGCGGGCATGGATCGGGTGTAGCGCGGCGCTCCTGCTGGCA
>CAYPAE010000003.1:0-18918 GCA_964408595.1 uncultured Gemmatimonadaceae bacterium
AATTGATGCACCTGACGATCCAGTATTGCGTCACCTGAAACTACGAGCCTCGGGCCGCCGGTCTGGCGGCCGAGCTGAAGCAGGCCTTCGCTGACGCCGATGTGCGCCTCATCCCCTCCTCAGGTGGCGTCTTCGAGGTCGAGCTCAACGGCGAGCTGGTCTTCTCCAAGAAGGCCAGCCGGAGGCACGGGGCGCCGGGGGCGGGGGTGGGGTGGGGGGGGGGGGGGGGGCGGCGGGGCAGCGGGGCAGCGGGGCAGTTGAATCAGGGAGATTCGGGCTGATGACTCCAGATCGCCGACCACATCCACTGCCCCGCGGCCCCGCGGCCCCGCGGCCCCGCCGACTGCCCCGCGGCCCAGCCGCCCCGCCGCCCCGCTGATGCGTATTGCCATCTCCACCGGCGGCGGCGACGCGCCGGGGCTCAATGCGGTCATCCGCGCGGTGGTGCTGTCGGCTCACTACCGCGGCTGGCGGTGCTACGGCATCCAGCGGGGCTACGAGGGACTGCTCTCCTTCAACGGCGTCGTCCCCCTCGGCCCCGCCGAGGTCCGCGGCATCACCCATCTCGGGGGCACGATCCTCGGCACCACCAACCGCGGCAACCCGTTCCGCTACGTGATGCGGGACGAGCACGGGAACGAGTCGGAGACCGACCGGTCCGACGACCTGGTGGCCGCCTTCCAGGCCAGCGGCTTCGACGCTCTGGTCTCCATCGGCGGCGACGGCAGCCTCCAGATCTCGCACCAGCTCTGGTGCAAAGGGCTTCCGGTCGTCTGCGTGCCCAAGACGATCGACAACGACGTGAGCGGCACCCAGCGCGCCTTCGGCTTCGACAGCGCCGTGAGCACCGCGACCGAGGCGCTCGACAAGGTGCATTCCACCGCCGAGAGCCACGACCGGGTGATGGTGGTCGAGGTGATGGGGCGGCACGCCGGCTGGATCGCGCTCTACAGCGGTCTGTCGGGAAGCGCCGACGTGATCCTCCTTCCCGAGATCCCGTTCGACATCGAGAAGGTGTGTGCCAAGATCCGGGCCCGCGAGGCCGCGGGGCGCCGGTTCAGCATCGTCGTCGTCGCGGAGGGCGCGCGCCCGAGCGACGGGGCGATCGAGCTGGTCGAGCGGCGGGGCCTCGGCACGGTGGACCGGCTCGGCGGGATCGCGAGCAAGGTGGCCCGGGCGATCGAGCTCAGGACCGGCAAGGAGACGCGGACGCTGGTGCTTGGGCACCTGCAGCGTGGCGGCTCGCCGACGACCTACGACCGGCTTCTCGCGCTCCGCTTCGGCAGCGCCGCCGTACGGGCCATCGCCGACGGCGCGTTCGGGACGATGGTGGGACTCAACGGGCCCGACATCACCAGGGTTCCACTGGCCGACGTCGTCGGCCGGACCAAGAATGTCCCGCTCGAGAGCGACATCATCGCCACGGCGCGGGAGCTGGGAATCAGCCTGGGGGATTAGGCCCCCATGCCCAACTACCCACCCACCCCCACCTCCGACGCCGCCGAGACTCTCCACGGCGAAACGATCCCCGACCCCTACCGTTGGCTGGAGGACGGGGAGAGTGTCGACACGCGGGAGTGGACCGAGGCGCAGAACGCGCTCACCCGCTCCTATCTGGACGCTGTGCCCGGGCGGGGTGATCTCCACCGCCGCCTCGACCAGCTTCTCGCCATCGGGGCGATCAGCGTTCCCACGCCGGCGCGCGGCCGCTACTTCTACCAGCGGCGCGACGGACGGCAGAACCAGCCGGTGCTCTACCTGCGTCAGGGAGTGCACGGCGAAGACCGGGCAGTGATCGATCCCAACGCCCTCGATCCCGGCGGCGGGATCGCCCTCGACTGGTACTACCCGAGCGACGACGGCCGGCTGCTCGGGTACGGTCTATCGGAGAACGGCAGTGAGCAGAGCGTGCTCCAGGTTCTCGACGTGGACTCGGGCGCGATCCTCGGCGAGCGGATCCCGCGCACCCGCGCCGCCGATCTTGCCTGGCTACCCGACGGCACGGGGTTCTACTACACCCGCTACCCCGCACCGGGCGAAGTGCCCGAGGGCGAGGAGCACTACCACCGGGCGATCTACTTCCACCGCCTGGGGTCCAATCCCGCCGGCGACCCGCTGGTCTTCAAGCCTGCCGAGAAGGAGCACTGGCCGAGCGTGGGGATCTCGCCCGATGGGCGCTGGCTGGTGATCGGAGTCGCCCGCACCTTCGATCAGACCGATCTCTACCTGCAGGACCTCCGGAGCCGGACGCCGCCGACAGTGGTCGCGAAAGACCTTCCGGCCTCGTTCGAGGGTGAGGTGGTACACGGCCGCCTCTTCATGCGCACCAACCTCGACGCGCCGACCTACCGGCTGTACGTGGTGGACCCCGAGCGCCCCGATCGAGACGGGTGGCGGGAGATCGTCGTACCGCGCCCTGACGCCGTGCTCGAGGGCGTGCGCGTCACCGCCGACCGACTGGCGCTCAGCTACCTCGAGCGCGCGTCGTCCAGGCTCAGACTGACCGACCTCGAGGGCCGGAGGGAGCGCGAGATCCCCCTGCCGACCCTCGGCAGCCTCTTCGGCGTCGGCGCCGAGTGGGACGGCAGGGAGCTCTTCTATGGCTTCTCGTCGTACACCGTCCCTCCCGGCGTGTACCGGATCGACCTCGAGACCGGAGCCGAGGAGCTTTGGCGCCGGGTAGAGGCCGACGTGGACCCCGCGCGGTTCGAGGTGAGCCAGGTGGCGGTCCGCTCCAAGGACGGCACCGGGGTCTCGATGTTCCTGGTGCATCGCGCCGGCCTCAACCGCGATGGGAACAACCCGGTGTACCTCACGGGCTATGGCGGGTTCAACATCAGCATGACGCCGGCCTTCTCGCGCTCGCTGCTGCTGTGGCTGGAGCGGGGCGGGGTCGTCGCCATCCCCAACATCCGGGGCGGCGGAGAATACGGCGAGGGCTGGCACCAGCAGGGAATGCTCGGCCGGAAGCAGAACAGTTTCGACGACTTCATCGCCGCTGCCGAGTGGCTGATCGAGAACCGATACACCACGCCGGCCCGCCTCGCGGCGGCCGGCGGGTCGAACGGCGGGCTGCTGATGGGCGCGATGCTCACCCAGCGACCCGACCTGTTTCGGGCCGTCGTGGTTCAGGTGCCGCTGCTCGATATGCTGCGGTATCACCGCTTCCTGATCGCCCGGCTCTGGATACCGGAGTACGGGTCGGCCGAGGACCCGGCGCAGTTTCCGTGGCTCAGGGCCTACAGCCCGTACCACCAGGTGCGTGACGGGGTGGCCTACCCGGCCGTCCTCCTCGCCACCGCGGAGAGCGACACCCGAGTGGATCCCATGCATGCGCGCAAGATGGCCGCCCGGCTCCAGGCCGCGACTTCGTCCGCTCGACCGATCCTGCTCCGGCTGGAGTCCCGCGCCGGACACGGGGCGGGGAAGCCGCTCAACAAGGTGCTGGAGGAGCTGACCGACACCTGGGCGTTTGTGTTTTCGGAGGTAGGGGTGGAGGTTTGAGAATGTCATCCTGAGCGCAGCGAAGGAGCCATGATCCGGGTCATGCCCCCTTCGCTACGCTCAGGGTGACAATCTGTGATACTGGCGCTCACGTCATTCGGAGCATGAGATCATGGCCTACGGCAACCGCTCTCCCATCACGATGGCGCACCCCGACAAGTGGATCGTCTTCTTGCGGGTCGTGGTGGGGCTCTACTTCGTGAAGTCGCTGGTCACGAAGATGAGCATCGTCTTCGTCGGCGGGTTCCTGCCGGTGCCGGCGGTCTCGGAGCGGTGGATCAACGTGATGCCGACTATCGTGGCGAAGCAGGCCTCGCAGAACCCGATCGCCTCCTACAAGCAGTTCCTCGAGGGCACCGTGCTCACCCATCCCGAGCTGTACGCGCAGCTCACCGCCTGGGGGGAGACCGCGGTGGGCCTGGGACTGACACTGGGGCTGTTGACGGGGGTGGCGTCGCTGATCGGGCTGCTGCTGGTCACCAACTACGGGCTCGCCACCCAGTGGATGTCTCCCGGGCAGCAGGGGTTCCACCTGATCCTCTTCGCGCTCATGGTGGCATTCTTCATGACCCGCGCCGGACGGGTGTGGGGTCTCGACGCGCGGATCGCGACCCGGAAACCCGGCTCCATCTTCGCACGCCGCCCGATGAGCTGAGCGCCGACGCGCTCAGCTCCCCGTCTCCAGCCAGCTCCGCCAGGCGTCGAAGCTGAACGGCCGGCCTAGAAAATCCTCCACCAGCCGCGCCGCCGGAGCCGCCCCGCCCCGCTCCAGAATCAGCTGCCGATAGCGCCGGGCCGGCTCCGGCGCCAGCAGATCCGCCTGGTCGAAGCGGCTGAACAGGTCCTTCGCGATCACCAGCGACCACATATAG
This sequence comes from uncultured Gemmatimonadaceae bacterium, assembly GCA_964408595.1. GTDB lineage: Bacteria > Gemmatimonadota > Gemmatimonadetes > Gemmatimonadales > GWC2-71-9 > CAVVWJ01. Next base: position 4,377 of record CAYPAE010000003.1, read on the forward strand.
GTGTAGTAGAACGCCGAATACCCGTTGAGGTGGCCGAACGACGTCTGCATGTGGCTACCCGGCATCGGCGGCACCGGCGTGTAGGCGCGGGTCACCGCCGAGACGATGGAGTCGGTGTCCACCTGCGCCGGCGGGCGGTCGTACACGGAGAGGGAGATCCGGGCGTAGGTCATCTGGGTGCGCATGTCGATCGCGCGCCCGAACCCGGTCGCCCGCTTGAGCTGGCGGACCAGCTCGGCCGGAATCGGCTGGTTGGTCTCGTGGTGCAGGGCGAAGCTCGCGAGCACCTTCGGGTCCCAGCTCCACTCCTCCAGCATCTGCGACGGCGCCTCGACGAAGTCCCACTCGGTCCTGACTCCACTGACCCCGTTCCACCGCTGCCGCGCCAGCAGCGAGTGCATCAGGTGGCCGAACTCGTGGAGAAAAGTCTCGACCTCGCCGTGATCCATGAGGCCGGGCTCCCCGGGCATGCCGCCGGGGAAATTGCAGACCAGCGCCGATTCCGGGAGGGCGCCGTCGGTGGTGCCGGTGCGGACGCGAAAATGAGCCGCGTGGCCGAATTTCCCCGGCCGCGGGTGCATGTCGAGGTAGAAGCGCCCGGCCAGCTTGCCGCCCTCCAGCATCTCCCAGCCCTCGACCGACTGATGCCAGACCGGCGCATCCTTCATCCTCCGGAAGGTGACGCCGAAGAGGCGGGCCGAGAGATCCAGGACCCCCTGCTTCACCCGCTCGTAGGGGAAGTAGGGGCGCACCTTCTGCGAGTCGAAGTCGTACTCCGAGCGCCGCACCAGCTCCCGCAGGTATCCCGTCTCCCACCGGTTGATCACCGTCGCGCCCGGGTGGTCCTGCTGCTTTCGCCGGAGGAGCGTCTGGTACTCCCGCTCCGCCGCCTCCTTCGAGGCCGCGACGACGCGGTCGATGAACGCCGATGCGTTGGCGGCGGAGCCCACCATCTTGTCGGCGACGGCGTAATCCGCCCACGAGGTGAACCCGAGCAGGCGGGCCAGCTGGTCGCGCCTGGCGATCATCCGGTCGAGCACCGCCATGTTGGCGGGATACGCCCGATTGTCGAACCGGGCGCGGAGCCGCCGGCGCAGGTCATCGCTCCGGGCGTAGGTGAGCACCGGGAACACGTCGGGGTATTCGGTGGTGAGCCAGATGCGCCCGTCGGGGCGGGGCGGATGCGCCGCGATGAAGTCGGCGGGTACCCCCTCGAGCTCGGCCGCGGAGGCGACCTCGATCTTCCGGACGTCGTCCCGGATGTTGCGGTCGAACTCCTGGCCGATCACGACCAGCTCGTCGCGCAGCGCCTTGATCCTCGCACGAGTCACGGAATCCCGGTCCACGCCGGCGAGGCGGAAGTCACGCAGGATCAGGCTCACGTAGTGCCGGGTGACCGGGTCGGCGTCCTTCAGGTCTACCGCCTCGATCGCGTCGAAGGCCCGCTGGTCGAGCGAGAGCTCGGTCGCGAACGCCGACACCCGCTGATCGCTCCGGTCCGCCGCCTGTCGCAGCGCGGAGTCCGGGTGGACCTTCTGGATCAGGCCCGCCTCACTCGCCGCCCGGTCCAGCTCCCGCATCAGGTTGTCGTAGGGGACCAGAGTGTTGGCGACGGTGTGCCGGCCGGTCACGGCCACCAGACGGTCGAGGGTCCCTCGCGCCCGGACGAGCCGGCGTTCCACCGCCCGCTCGAACGCGGTGGCATCGGGGTGGCCGGTCCAGAACGGCTGGTTGTCGGTATCGGGTGGATCGATCGGAGCGGCGAGGGTGGCGGCGAGAGCCAGGTATCGGAGGGCCATGAAGTCGGTCTGAAGGTGAATGGTCAGCGTACGACGCTGGGGCGCGAGCGCAGCCCGCCCACGACACCGTCGGCCTCGCAGTTGGCGCTTCGCTTGCTGTAGACGACGCAGAACACGCCGTCCGAGTGCCACCGGTCGTACCACATCCGCATGGCGGTGCGGTCCTGCCCGGAGAAGCGGCGCGAGGGACTGTCCTCGGTATAGAGGGCGACGTGGGTGTGCACCGTGCCGTCCCACTCCGGCGGGCCGCAGCGCTCGATCGAGGCGGATGCCGAGACCCCCATCGAGTCGGCGGCGTCGGGCTCGACCCGGAGGATCCGGCTCACGAAGACCGTGTCGCCGCGGATGTCGGCCGCGAGGCAGGCCACCCGCTCCTGCTGTGCGGCTGCACTCTCCTTCCACAGTGCTCGGAGCGTCGTGCCGGCCTCGGGGCTGAACCGGAAGCCGGCCCGCGCGGGCGGCTGCTGCGCCGCGGCGGCCGGGCAGAGAGCCATCACGCCGAGCCACCCCGCCAGTGCCGCGCGCACGCCGGATCTCAGTAGGTGGACCGGGGAAAGATCGCGACGCCTCGCGGGCCGTCGATCTCGCAATATGCGCCGGTCTGGGAGTACAGGACGCAGAACATCCCCTCGGCGTTCCAGCGGCGCCACCACAGGCGATTGACCCCCCGGTCCGCGCCCGAGAACCGCGAGTAGGGCCGCTCCCCGTCATAGAGGGCGACGTGGGTATGCACGGTGCCCTGCCAGCGGGGCGGGCTGCAGGTCTCCAGTGATTGCCGGGCGGAGACGCCGAGCGAGTCCGCCCAATCGGTCAGGGGAAGGATGCGGGTGACCAGCACGGTGTCGCGGCGGATCTCCCCCGCCAGACAGGCGACCCGCTCGGCCTTGACGTCACTGCTGGCGACCCAGAGCCGACGGAGCTCGGTCTGAGCGTCCAGCTGGAACCGGAAGGCACGGGGCCGCCGGGCAGTCGCGCCCAGCGCCAGAAGCGCCAGTGCGACGACCGCCCACCGGATCATGGGGCCTTGCCGACCGCGATCCCCCAGGGCAACTCGCCCGCGGGGATCTTCCTGAGCACTGTCATGGTCTCGGTATCCACCACCGTCACGTCGTTGGAGGGTCCGTTGGCGCTGTAGAGCTTGCGCCCGTCGCCGGTGAGGGCGATGCCCCAGGGCCGAACGCCCACGTCCACAGTGCCAATGATCGAGTCGGTGGCAACGTCCACCACGGACACCGACCCGCCGCGGCCGTTGGCTACGTACAGGCGCTTCTGGTCGGGCGACAGTTCCACCCCCATCGGCTTGGAGCCCTCCGGCATCTTCAGGGTCTTGAGAACCTTGTGGGCCTTCGCGTCCACCACCGACACCGTGCCGCCGGTCTCGGAGCTGACGTAGGCCCGGCTCCCGTCCCGGGTGAACGCCAGATCGCGGGGGCGGTCGCCGACGCTGATCTTGGTGATCACCTTTCCGCTGTCGGTGTCGAGCACGGTGACGTCGTGGTCGGTTTCGCCGGTGACCCAGACGGTCGCGCCGCTCGGGTGCAGCTCCACGCCCTCCGGCTCCCGGCCCACGGGGATGGTCCTCAGGATCTTGCCGCTCTCGATGTCCACGATGGTGGCGGAATGAGCGTCCTCGTTGGACACGAAGAGCCGGGTGCCGTCCTTGCTGATGTCGAACGCCTCGGGGTCGGAGCCGCCGGGGAGCACCTTGGTCACCTTCCGGCTCGCCACGTCGATGACGCCGATGCCGTCCTTGGTCTTGTCGGCCTTGAGCGCTTCGCACTCCTCGTCGGGCATCGTCGGCGGGCAGCGGGGCGAGCCGCTGAGCGCCACGAAGACGGTGCGGCCGTCCTGGCTGAGCCGGATGCCGCGGGGACGGGTCCCCACGGGGATGGTGCCGACGACGCTGTCGGTCGAAGTGTCGAGGATGGTGAGCTCGCCCGATCCCTCATTGGTTACGTACGCGAGCTCGCCCCCGGGAGTGTCGGAGGCGGCGGAGGCGGAGTCACTGGCGGTGCCGTCGGATCGCGCGCCGTCCCCGCCGCACGCCGCGAGGCCGACGCCGGTCAGGAATGCAAGAAGAATTGTCCTGAGGACGGATCGTGGGCGGTCATTTCTCATCGAAGATTGCCTTGTCCCGGTTGCGGGCCTGATCCAGACCCTGGATCTGTGACACGCCTACGGCCCCGCGGAAGTTCGCGCCCTCGACGTTCGACTTCGCGAGGCGGGCGCCCGTCAGGTCGGCCCGGCCGAAGTCGGTCTGGATCAGGTCGGCGTTCTCGAGGTTGGCTCGCTGGAGCTTGGCGCCAGTGAGATTCGCGTGGGAGAAATCGGCCTTGTACAGGTTGGCGCCGCTCAGGTCGGCACCGCTCAAGTCCGCGCCGACGAAGGTGGCGCGCATGACGCCCATGGACTGGTTGCCCGGATCGGCGCCGGCGTTGGAGTTCTTGAGGTTGGCGCCCGCGAGGTTGGCGCCGCGGAGATACCCGATGATCCGGGTACCCGCCAGGTTGGCCCCGCTCAGGTTGGTCTTCTCCATGATGGTGGCGAAGAGGCTGGCCCCTTCCATGTCGGCTCGCTGGAAGTCGGCCCCACGCAGCACCGTGCCGTCCATGTTCGCCTTGGTGAGCACCGCGTCGCTCGCCACCGCATCGGTGAGGTCGCAGCTGAAGAGATTGGCGCCGGCCAGCTTGGCTCCGGTGAGCCGGGCCCCGGTGAGGTTCGCCCGCCTGAAGTCCACGCCGGTGAGATCGAGTCCACTGAGGTCCACGCCGGCGAGATCGGGCAGGGTGGCCTCGGGCGCCGCGGCCAGCCGCTTGGCCAGCTGGACCGCATCCAGCCGGACCGTGGGAGTATCGGCCGCGATGGGGGCGATCGAGCGAAGGACTCCGACCATCCACAGGCCCGCGACGATTCCAGTCCCCATGGTGACCTCACCGGCATCCGGGTGCACGCCCTGCTCCCACCGGCGTGCGGTGGGCTCGATTGGGGAACATATCCGCCCTCCGGCCGGAGGGCCATGTAGTGAAGGGGCCATGACCCGAATCATGGCCCCTTCGCTGCGCTCAGGGTGACAAAGCCGCCTCAGCCTTCGGCTTTTCTCGCCGGCCGGCCCGGCGACATCTTGCCGTCGCTTCGCGCCTTCACGTAGGAGTAGATCTTCTCGATGGTGCCCGGGTCCATGCCCAGCGAACACCAGGACGGCATCCCCTTCTCCGGTCGGCCGGCACAGACCACTTGGAGGAACGCCTCCTTGGTGTTGATCGGGCCGTCGGGCTTCAGCGAGACGATGAGGTGCGGGGCGATGGTCGTACCCAGCACGTCCTCCCCGTGACATCGGGCGCAGTTCAGGTTGAACTGCTTCCAGCCGTCGTACACTTCCTGTGACACCGTGTCCCGCGGCGCCTGGTGGTACTGGTCGCGAACCTCCTGGGCCTCGGCTCGAGCGCCGACCGTGACGGCGGCCACGACGACGCCGGCACCCGCGACCAGCCGGCGGAGCGTGGCGGAGAGGGGTGTGCGCATGCTCTGAGACGGTCCTTTCACGCGGTCAGCCGGTCGGCTTGGGCGGCCCGTCGTCGTCATCGGCCTCCTCGACGACCGGGAACATCGGGACGTTGTACTCCTCGAGGATCGCCTGGATCTCGGGCTGCTTGCGCGCGAGCAGGGCGTCGAGGCTGTCGCGGAGCGCGCGGTCGCGCCGGCGCACACCCATCCCGATGTTGAACCGGAACGGGAAGTCGCTCAACGAGTCCCGCTCGGCCAGCGGCGTGAGGACCAGCGGCACCTGAGACTTCTTGGCGAAGTATCCGGCCAGCGGCCCCCACACGATCGCGATGTCCACGGCCTTGTTGGCCACCGCTTCGACGATGTCCTCGGGACGGTCCTCCTCGGTGTAGAAGGTACTGAAGCCGGTGAGGTTGCCGACCACCCCGTAGCGGCTCAGCGCCATCGCGGGCGGGGTGTTCTCGGCGTCGGAGTTGAGGATGTTGACTCCGATCTTCAGCTTCTTGAGCCGCGGATCGGCGAGCGATGTGACGTCGAGACCGCGGTCCTTCCGGGTGAGGAACATGTAGCCGGAACGGAAATAGGGTTTGGTCACCCCGGCCATGTCGAGTCCTGCGGGGGCCTCGATCGCCACGTCGCAGTAGCGGCCATTGAGCGCGCGGCTGAAGAACCCTCGCCGCACCGGCCACCACGCGTACTCCACTTTGGTATTCCACTCCTTGCCGATCAGCTCCGCGATCTTCTGCTCGAATCCTTCGCCCTTCTGGTTGGACAAGGGCATGTTGTCGGGATCGGCACAGACCCGGAGGAGACCCGGGGTCGGCAGATTGGTGCGCAGTTCCTGAGCGGCTCCCCGGCCGGCCGGGAGGCCGGAGGCGGCGAGCAGAGCGAGCGCCACGCGCCCGGTGGTTGAGCGGAGCATAGCGTGCCATCCAATCCAGCTTGGGAGCCGCCGGCCGGGGCCCTTCCCGGCATGCCGAACTCCGTGAAACGACCGGCGCCGAAACGACCGGCGCCGACAGCGGGGGCGCATCTGCGCGCCCCCACAATCGGCGCCGTGCACTTCTGATAATCTACCCCCACTGGAGCCGGAGAGAATCCCTCCGGCCCCCATGGACCAGCTTACTTCATCGTGGGGTTCTTGAGCGCGAAGACGGTGAGAACGCCGCCCTGCGTGCTGAAGTTGCCCGCGTCGCCGAAGGCGCCGAGCGCGCCGAGACCGGCGGTCGGATCCTCAGCACCGATACCCGCGGCCACGCCGATGCCGGCCCAGCCGCCGATGCCGGAGAGGACGGACACGTACTGCTGGCCGTCCGGCCCGTTGTAGGTCATCGGGTTGCCGATGATCCCCGACGGGGTCTTGAACTGCCACAGGGTCTTGCCGGTCTTCTGGTCGAGAGCCTTGAGCCAGCCCTCCATGGTGCCGTAGAAGACCACGCCGCCGGCGGTAGTGAGGGCACCACCGTACGCCGCCAGACCTTCCTTGGCTTCCCAGACGACCTTGCCCTTCATCGGATCCCAGGCGATGAACCGGCCACGGTGACCGCCGGGGCCCGGGAACATCCGCACGATCGCGCCGACGTACGGCTGACCGGCGGTGTATTTCACTTCCACTCCCTCGTAGTCCATGCAGATGTGGTTGGCCGGCACATAGAAGAAGCCGGTCATCGGCGAGTACGCCGCGGGCTGCTGATCCTTGAAGCCGATCGCCGCGGGGCAAATGCCCTCGGTGTTCTTCTTCGAGGTGGTGCCGTACCGGGGATCCTTCTCCGGCACGCCCGTGGTCAGGTCGACCCGCTTGGCCCAGTTGACCGGACCGTAGGGCTCGGCCACGATCAGCTTGCCGTTGGTGCGATCGAGCGTATAGCCGAAGCCGTTACGATCGAAGTGCGCCAGCAGCTTCTTCCCGCCGCTCTCGAAGAGGACGTTCTCGTTGACGCCGTCATAGTCCCACTCGTCGTGTGGCGTCATCTGGTACGCCCACTTCACCTGCCCGTTTTCCGGGTTGCGGGCGAAGATGGTCATCGACCACTTGTTGTCGCCCGGCCGCTGATCGGGGTTCCAGCTGCCCGGGTTACCGCTGCTGTAGTAGAAGAGGTTCAGCTCGGGGTCGTAGGAATACCAGCCCCAGGTGGTGCCGCCGCCGATCTTCCACTCGTCGCCTTGCCAGGTGGAGACGCCGAGGTCCTTGCCCTTGTGGGAAGGATAGTTGGCGTTGGCGTCGCCGGAGATCAGCACTTCGCTGTCCGGCCCGGTCGAATAGCCGGTCCAGAGGTGCTTGCCGTCGTTCACGTTGAACGCCGAGACGCGGCCGCGGACGCCGAACTCACCGCCCGAGATACCGGCGATGACGATGTCCTTGATCACGATCGGGGCGTTGGTCATCGTAGCGCCCTGCTTGTAGCCGTTCGCCTCGACGCCGGCGTTCGACTTGTCAGGGTGCTTCGACTTCCACAGTTCCTTGCCGGTCTTCGCGTCGAGCGCGAGCAGCTCGCCCTGGAGAAGCTGGATGAAGATCTTCCCGCTCGGGTGATACGCGGTGCCCCGGTTCACCAGGTCGCAGCACGCGATAGGAATCGCGTCGGGCGACTGGTTCGGCACGTACTTCCAGATCTGGGGCGCGCCGGCCTTGGAGATGTCGAGCGCGTACACGATGTTCGGGAAGCTGGTGTGGATGTACAGCACGTTGCCGACGACGAGGGCGTTGCCCTCGTGCCCGCGCAGCGTTCCGGTCGAGAACGACCAGACCGGCCGCAGCTCGGCGACGTTCGACGTCGTGATCTGCTTGAGCGGACTGAAGCGCTGCAAGCCATAATCACGGCCCGTCATGTGCCATTCGCCCTCAGGCGCATTCAGGGTCCATGCCCCCGAGCGCGCCGCCTGGGCGTTGGCGGATGCCGCGAGGGCCAACAACAGGCCCGCCGCGATTCCGCCAGACAGCACCTTCTGCGTGAAACTGTTCATAACTGACCTCAGGATGAAGGGTGATTCTACTGCTCTACTGCTGCATTCGGTTGCCACCTGCTGCGAACACGGGGACTGCGGTAGCGGCAACTGGGCTCGAGTGCCGCGCGGCATGCCGGATGGTTGGGAATGTCGGCATGCGGGAGGTGGCGGACGGCGGCCCGCGCTCGGCGGCCCATCCAACCGTCCGACGTGATGTACGAACGGTTGGGGCTCGCCGGATGTACCGCCCGGCGCTCGCGACGCGAGACGACGGGTCGGTGCCGGGGCACCGGGTGATGGCGTGTGAATAGACAATGTAGTGGATCGGAGAGTTCGCTGCGGCGGCGTTACGGCCAGGATTCGTCGTCGGGTGAGGATACCACCAGACCTTATCGGTCAGACCGCTGACCGGTGCGTGCGTCTCGCCGCCGCAAGACAGCGGATGATTCGAGGAGAAACTCATGGTGTCCGCCAACGGGAATACGCCCATCATATTCCTCAGCGACGCCGCTGAACCGCGATGTGTCAGAAATGGACTTCAGTCGGGGAGGCGGCTCCTCTCATGATACCGTCTGAGCCGCTTCCAGTTCCCTGCTGTGGTGTCGCGTGGCGCTGCGGAATCCGCTGGCACCAAACCCCGGTTCGGAACCGGCCAAGTCGCCGACTACAGGAGGCTTAGGTGGGCCAGTATACAGCCGGAAAAATGAACTGTCAATCATTCCCGGCCGGGGGTCCGCCCCGCCCGACCCGGGCCCCGCTTCGGGCGAATCCGCTCTCGAAGACCAACCCTTTTCCCCTGAGGAACTCCCGGCACCGTTCGGCCAGCGCGAGCCCGGCGTCCGCGCCCTCCACCAGGCCGTAGACGGCCGGTCCCCAGGAGCTCTGTCCCACCCCTGCGGCACCCCAACCGGCCATGTCCCGGATCAGCGCCTCACCCTGGCCGGGAGCGAACACGCCCCCCTGTTGCGGCGCGAACCACGCCCCGGTGATCCGCTGGACCGCCGACAAGGCCTGGCCGAAGCTTGCGAGATCGCCCTCGACGAGCGCGGGAAGGAGTTGCATCAGCACGAGATGCGAGACCCGCTCCACCTCTCCCGACGCCGGCGGCGGAAGCTGCTCGAAGGCCGCGGCCTCCGCCTCGCCGCTGAGCCCCGGACTCCCAGGCGGCACCGCCACGACGCAGCGCCACCGCTCCGGCACTTCGTACCGGCCGATCAGCGGCGCGACTCCCTCCTCCCCCGGGCGGCGTCCGCCTTCGACGATGAAGCCCCCCAGCGCGAACGCCCAGGTCCCGATGGCCGAACGCTTGCCCCGGGAGACCGCGCGGGCGAGCTCGGCAGGCTCGGTCGGCAGGTCGTACAGCTCGGCCAGGGCCCGCGCCACCGACAAGCCGAGCTGGGTGCCGGAGCCGAGGCCGCTGTGAGCCGGAATGCGCTGGTGAACGACGAGGCGCGCCCCACCGCCGAGGCCGTGGAAGTCGAGAAAGCGACGCGCGAACTCGGCCGCGCGCGTCGAATCCGGCCCCTCCGCCGACACGCCGTCGCGCGCGCGAGTGGCTTGGAGGAGAAGGGAAGGAGAGGGAATCGCGGCACCGAGCCCACCGAACCGGCGTCCCAACGCGCCGCGGAGATCCAGGACCCCGAAGTGCAGTCGAGCGCCCGCCTCGACGAAGACGCTATCGGTTGCGGACATGCTGGGTGAGCAGGGCCATCGCCTCGTGCTCGCGCGGACCGGCCGTCTTGTCCACGATGATCTGGAGCTTGGCGAACTCGTCCCGGATCTGATCCGCGGGGATGAGGTGAGTGCGGGTCGCGAGGATGGCCGCCTCGAGCACGGCGTGGCGCGCGCGGTTGAAGCCGAGAAACTCTCGCCGCCGTCCGCGGTGGACCACCCGCGTCTCGATGCGCGACCGGGGCGGGGTATCGTCCACCCGCACGACCTCCAGCTCGCGCCAGGAGCACGCCGCGTCCAGCACCACGCCGCGCACCACCTCCGCGGGGAACGAGGGGAACTGCGGGCTCGAGATCGCCGCCTGGGCGAAGAGCATCACGTCGTCGGTCAGGTTGACGACCGCGGTGCCGCTGCCGGTCACGTTGCGGAAGGTGGTCGTCTCCAGGAACGGCTTGAGCACGAGGGAGTCCTCGGCCCACTCCACCCCCATCGGCGCGAAGTTGATCGCGCCATCCGGGGCCAGCGACGTCACGATGGTCTCGATGATCACCGCACCAGATCCACCGGCGGCGGGTCGGCGGCCAGCGAGGGGCTCTCGCGGGGGCGCGCGACGAGGGCATGGTCGGCGGCGGGGGGCAGCTCGCGCGGTGCGGAGGGCACGCCGTGCAGGAAGTGGTCGAGCATCCGGTAACCGTGCTCGGTGAGCACCGACTCCGGGTGGAACTGGACGCCGTACACCGGGTGGGTCTCGTGCTTCACCGCCATGATCTCGCCGTCCTCCGACGTCGCGGTGACCACGAGCTCGGATGGCACCGAGGCGGGGGAGATCACCAGCGAGTGATAGCGGGACGCAAGAAACGGCGTGGGAAGCCCGGTGAAGAGATCGGTGCCTCGGTGATGGATACGGGAGGTCTTGCCGTGCATCGGCCGGCCCGCCCGCACGATCTCCCCGCCGTAGGCGGCGCCGATACACTGGTGCCCGAGGCAGACGCCGAGCACCGGGATGGCCTGCCCCACTCTCCGGACCACGTCGGTGGAGATCCCCGCTTCCGCCGGCGAGCAGGGCCCCGGCGAGATGATCACGTGCGACGGCGCGAGCTCGAGGATGTCGTCCACCGTCATCGCATCGTTCCGCCGCACCAGCGGAACCTCGCCCAGCTCGCGCACGTAGCGCGCCAGGTTGTAGACGAAGGAGTCGTAGTTGTCGATCAGGAGGATCATGGGATCAGGGTCTCGATCAGGGCCCTGGCCTTGTCCAGCGTCTCCCGGTACTCCAGCTCCGGATCGGAGTCCGCCACGATGCCGCCGCCGGCCTGGAAGTATACCTCGCCACCTGCGGCCACGAACGTCCGGATGACGATGCTCATGTCCATCGCGCCGGTGGCGCTGATATAGCCGATCGAGCCGCAATACACGCCCCGCCGGGTCGGCTCCAGCTCGGCGATGATCTCCATCGCGCGCACCTTCGGGGCGCCGGTGATCGAGCCGCCGGGAAACGCCGCCCGCACCAGCTCCACGGCATCGGCCGCCGGCTCCAGCTCTCCCACCACGGTCGAGACCAGATGGTGCACCGTCGGATGCTGCTCCAGGGCGAACAGCTCGGGCACCCGGACCGTCCCCGGCCGGCACACCCGGCTCAGGTCGTTGCGCAGCAGATCCACGATCATGACGTTCTCGGCGCGATCCTTTTCGCTCTCCGCCAGCGCGCGGCCCAGCGCCGCGTCGTGCATGGGGACGAGCCCGCGCGGACGGGTGCCCTTGATCGGGCGGGTCTCCACCTGGCGGTCGTGGTCGAGCCGGAGGAAGCGCTCCGGTGAGGCGCTCAGGACGGTTACATCGTCGAAGCCCAGGTAGGCCGCGAACGGCGCCGGGTTGCGCCGCCGCAGCCGGCGATACAGCTCGAAGGGCGGCTCCCGGAGCGGCGCCTGAAAGCGCTGGGAGAGATTGGCCTGGAAGATGTCGCCCGCGACGATGTACTCCCGCACCTTCGCCACGGCGTCGAGATATCCCCGGTGGGTAAACGTAGACCGGAGGCCGATGCTGGCGGCCGCATCGGTGGAGCCCGCGCCGTAGGACGGCGCGGGCGGCGGGGCGGCGGGGCGGCGGGGCGGCGGGGCGGTCTGCTCCGCACCAAGACGGCCGCCGGTATGCCGGTCCTGCCCCGCGGCCCCGCCGCCCCGCTGCCCCGCAGCGCGCGCGGCTACCATCTCTAATCGTTCCCGCGCCCTCCGCGCGCGCTCCGGGCCGCACCCCGGCAGCCCCAGGGAGACGATCCACGCCGAGCCGACCTGGTGATCCCAGGCGATCACCCAGTCGTAGAAGCCGAGAATCACGTCGGGAAGCGCGAGATCGTCGTAGCGGGTCGGCGGGATCCGCTCGAGCACCGCGCCGTAGTCGTAGCCGATGTACCCCGCGGCGCCACCCAGGAACGGCGGCAATCCGGGCACTGGGTCGATGCGCGCGTCCGTCAGCATCCCGCGCACGACACCGAGCGCATCGCCCTCCGCCGGCCGCCAGGAGCCGTTCTGGAGCACCTCGGTCACCGCACCCTTGCTCCGCACCACGATCGCGGGGTCGGCTGCGAGAAAGGAGAAGCGCCGGAGGGCACGAGCCTCGGCGGAGCCGCTTCCCATGCCGGCGGCGCTATCGAGGAAGAGCAGATAGGGCAGGTCGAGGAACCGCGCCGCGACTTCCACCGGTTCCGGAACCCCTTCGAGGACCTTCACCAGCGGCGCGATGCTCGTCATTCAGTCCTGCCCCGCTGCCCCGCCGCCCCGCGGCCCCGCTTTCGTGCCGTCAGCTTCACGTGCTCCGACTTCAGGTCGTCCGGCGGCGTCAGGTATCCCCAGGCGAGCGCTCCCTCCTGGCGGTACGTCTTCCCCAGCGTGATGGCGAGCTTCGCCTTCATCAGCTCCCGGCCCAGATAAAAGGCATGGGTGGCTTCGTCCACCCCGAGCCGCGAGAAGATTTCCTGGATGTCGTCGCCCCGGACGAAGATCGAGTCGTTGAAGACCGTGATCGTCTTGCGGTCGGCGAAGATCCGGAAGTTGGGGTCGCGGACCGCCTGGTGGAGCCGGCGAAGCTCGGTCTCGTCGTACTCCAGGATCGCGGGGTCCTTCACCGTCAGCAGCCGGTCGTCCACGCCCTTGGGGAGCGTCCGACGGCTGATCGCGTGGTGCATCAGCCGGCGGGCGATGTCGATCTCCTTCACCGCGCCTCGGGCCCACGGTATGACCTCGGTCGTGAGCACGGCGCGCACGCCGAGCTCCTCGCAGATCGCGACCAGGACGGCATTGACGCCGGTGCTGTCCGCGCTCGTCAGCTCGGTGATGTTGCCGATCCCCATGAGCTGCCCGGCATCGGGGTAGCGTCGATGCACCTCGGCATACCGCTCCAGCGAGGCCATGAAGCCGAATCCGATCGGCTCGATGATGGGATCCAGCAGGTAGGGAACGCCCCACGCGTCCAGCGCCTCGATGCTCGCGCCGAGCGTCTCGATCCCCTCGCCGAGATCCGGAATCAGCACCACCGTGGCGCCGGTGCCGCTCAGCTCCCGGGCGACTTCGAGGTTGGACCGGTTGACGCTGAGCACCATCTCGGCGCCGGCCTCCACCGCGGTGCGGATCTCGGACGGGTCGAAGCTGTCGATGCTGACCCGCATGCCGGCGCTCCGGAGCGCCCGCACGACCTCGCCCAGCTCCGGGAAGGGGAGGCCGGGCGTGCAGCCGACGTCGATGAGGTCGGCCCCGCTCGACTGGAAGTAGTCGGCGGCGGCCACGATCGCTTCGCGGGAGAGCCGGGGGGCGTTGTTGATCTCGGCGAGGATCTCGATGCGGTAGGCGCCGTAGTCGGCCGCGGCGACGGCCTGGCCGAAGTAGCGGGGGATCTCGCGCAGGTCCTTGGGGCCTTTCTCCACCGGTACACCGAACCGCTTCTGGAGGATCTCGACGTCTCCCTCGCAGAGACCGGGAATGAGCACGAGATCGGTGTCGGAGGGGACCTCCAGAAAGCGCGCGATCCACGGCGTCGTCATGAGCGCCGCGACCGTGATCTTCATGACCGCCACCCGCGCCTCGAACGGCGGCTGCATCTCCTCCAGCACCCGCCTGAGCGCGGGCTCGGCGAGCTTGCCGGTGACGAACAGGACACGGCGGGGCGGTGGGGGCAGCGGGGCAGCGGGGCCGCGTGCTCCGGTCTTCGGCTCGCCGCCTTGCTCCGGAGCCACTGCCCCGCTGCCCCGCTGCCCCGCTGCCCCGCCTATCGGGGATCTCCCGATCTCACCCACTTGTTCGGCGTGCCTTCCAGCGCGCCGCCCTCGGGACGCCAGAGCACCACCTCTTCGATCTTGCGGGCCAGCTCGAAATCCTTGTCACTAATCCCTCCGGCGGCGTGATTCTGCAGCTTCACCGTGATTCGACCCCACGTCACCGTGAGATCCGGATGGTGGTACGCCGCTTCGGCCAGGTAACCGACCGCGTTCACCAGCATCAGCGTGGTCGGCCAGCCGTCGGTCTTGTACACCCGCCGGATCCAGCCGTCCTCGTAGTACCAGCCCGGAAGACCCTTCAACTTCTCCGCGATCTCCGTCTCGTTGTAGGTACGCTCTTTCGTTGCAGGCATGT
>CAYPAE010000004.1:0-3078 GCA_964408595.1 uncultured Gemmatimonadaceae bacterium
TGGCCTCCGGAGAGCCGGGTCCCGCGCTCGCCGAGCACGGTGTCGAACCCCTGGGGCAGCTGGCGGATGAATCCGGTGGCGTTGGCCGCGTCGGCCGCGGCCTCGACCCGCTCCCGCGACGCGGCGGGTGAGCCGTAGGCGATGTTGGCGAATACCGTGTTGTTGAGCAGCACCGCATCCTGGCTCACCACCCCCAGCAGCGCGCGGATCGAGCGCCGCCGGAGCCGGGTCAGGGGGACGTCGTCGAGCAGGATCTGCCCCGCCGTCGGGTCGTGGAACCTGGGGAGGAGGTCCGCCAAGGTGGTTTTTCCCGCCCCGGACGGCCCGACCAGCGCCACCACTTTCCCTTTCGGAATCGTGAACGAGACGTCGCGCAGCACCGGCTCCCCGTCCCCGTAACGGAACGTGACCCGGTCGAAGACGATCTCACGCTCGAACCTCGCCTCGCCTTCGCCGGGGCGGTCCACCTCGGTGGGGGGCTCGTCGAGCACCTGGAAGATCCGTTCCGCGCTGGCGAGCGCGAGCGCCATCACGGTGGGAAAGCCGGAGATCGTCTTGAGCGGCGACGTGAGCCGGAGCGCGGCCATCAAGAAGACGATGATGGTCGCGGGCGCGAGCGGAGCATCGAGGCCCAGCAGCCCCGGCCGGGTGGCGGCCCAGATGATGAGAATGACGAGGAAACCGGAGAAGACCTCGGTGATCGGGCTGGTGAGCGACGAGAACCGCTGGGTCCGGATCACCTGCTTCCGGTACCGATTGGCCTGCGCGTCGAACCCCGCCGACTCACGCTGCTCCTCTCCGTACGACCGGATGAGGCGGATCGCTCCGATCCGCTCCGTCACCGTGGCGGTGACCTCCCCCCGCTCCTTGCTCCGGGCCAGCGCGTGGCGGCGGAGGCGGCGGATGAGCCGCTGGAGGAGCATCACGAGGAGCGGCACGAACGCCAGTGTGAAAAGGGTAAGCCGCAACGAGATCTGGCTCAGCAGCACCAGCGTGACCGCCACCACGACCAGGTTCTGGAACAGCGAGACCAGCGAGGCCGTGATCACCGTCTTGGTCTGGTCCACCTCCGTCATCATCGCCGAGATCACCTGCCCGGCGCGGGTGCGCTGAAAGAAGCCGAGATCGAGGGTGAGGAGATGGTCGAAGAGCCGGGTGCGCAGGTCGCGCACCAGCCCCTCCTGCGCCCGCACCGTGATCTGGCTCGAGAGGTAGGACAGCGAGTTCTTGATCAGGAGCCCCGCCACCAGCACCACGACCAGCCGGCCTGCCGCCTCGGCCGGCGGCACTCCCGAGACCACCGGCTCGACCATCCGGTCCACCAGCGCCTCGAGCTGGGTGGACCCGCTGTGCAGCTCGCCGGCGGTGCCGAAGAGGTTCCGCAGCAGCGGGATGAGCACGACGAGAACGAACCCGTCGAGCACGGAGGCGAGGAAGGTGACCGCGAGCCCGGCCGCCAGCAGGCCCCAGTACGGCCGCACCAGCCTTAGAAGCCGAAACTCGGTCCGCACCGTCAGGCGCGCGGGGTAAGCAGGGCGATGGGGAGAATGACTTCCTCGGGCGACACGCCGCCGTGGAGGAACGCGCCGCGATAGCGGGCCTGGTACTCGCGAAGCTTGGTGGGGTACACGAAGAAGCGGTCGCCGGTCGCGAGGAGCAGCCGGGTGCCAGGCGCGCGCGCCGGGAGGCCGTAGGCCGGCAGGTCGTCCACCACCAGGGCGGCGTCGGCCTCCTGGGCCCGCAGGTCATCGCCGAACTTGTAGCGCAGGTTCGACGTCGTGTCCCGCTTGGCGAAGACGGTGGCCGGCGTGTGGCAGTGGATGGAGCCGTGGTCGGTGGTGAGCAGCACCGGCACCCCTCTGCGCTCGGCCTCGCGGAGCGCGTCCCACAGCGGCGAGCGCTCGAACCAGGTCCGGGTCAGGTTCCGGAGCGCCGACGTGTCGCGAGCCACCTCGTACAGCGTCGAGTTCTCGGTGCGGCCGTGGGTAAGCTGGTCGATGAAGTTGAAGACCAGCGCGGTGACACCGTCCTGGGCGAGATGCGCCGGAAGCCGACGGAGCAGCCCTTCGCCGTCGGCCGCGGTGAAGACCTTCTCGTAGTGGACCGGCACCTGGCGGCCGGTCAGCTCCTTCAGCTGTTCGGTGAGCAGCTCGGCCTCGTGGGCGTTGAGGCTCGCCTCCTCGTTGTCGGTCCACCAGCGCGGGTACCGCGCCTTGATCTCCGCGGGGAAGAGCCCGCTGAAGATGGCGTTCCGCGCGAACGGAGTGGCCGTCGGGAGGATCGAGAAGTAGTGGGCGGTCTCGATGTCGAACCGGGTGCCGATGAGCGGGCGGATCATCGCCCACTGATCCAGGCGGAGACAGTCCACCACGACCAGCAGCGCCTTCCCATGCATGTCCAGTACCGGCCGGAGGAACTCGGCGCCGATGTCCACCGAGAGCGGCGGCCGGTCGCTCTCCCCGTCGTGGAGCCAGCGGGCGTAGTTGCGCTGGAGGTACTTGGCGAAGTCCTGGCGCAGGCTTTCCTGGAGCGTCCTGAGCGCGTCCTGAAGCCCCGGCTCGTCGGCCTGGCCCAGCCGGACCTCCCACTCCGCCAGCTCGGCCACCAGCTCGACCCACTCGCGCCAGGCGAGCGGGCTGCCGCGCCGGGCCTCGAGGTCGCGGAACCGGGTCGCGAAGTCGCGCGAGAGGCGCTGCTGGCGGATCCGGTCGCCGTCGAGGAGCCGAGTGACGACGGAGAGGATCTGCCGCGGGTTGACCGGCTTGATCAGATAGTCCGAGATGTCGGCGCCGATGGCGTCCTTGAGGGTCTCGGTCTCCTCGCTCTTGGTGACCATCACGACCGGCATGGCGTGATCGATGGTGCGGATGGCACGGAAGAGATCGAGCCCCCGCCGGCCGGGCATGTGCTCGTCGAGCAAGACCACGCCGTAGGGCTGCCGCTGAAGCAGGACGAGGGCGTCATCGCCATGGGCGGTGGTCTCCACGGCGAATCCTTGCTCCTCCAGAAAGAGGATGTGCGACGTGAGGCTCTCGACCTCGTCGTCGACCCAGAGAATGCTCTTGGGACGGGGCATGA
>CAYPAE010000004.1:3178-15307 GCA_964408595.1 uncultured Gemmatimonadaceae bacterium
GTTCTCGTCGTTCGCTTCAGCGCCATCGGGGACATCCTCCTCATCACGCCGCTCCTCCGCGCCATCCGAGCCCGATACCCGGGGGCGCGGATCGCCGTGCTCACCAAGGAGCAGTACGTCCCGCTGCTGAGTCACAATCCGCACGTGAGCGAGGTGTTGAGCAGCGCTCCCGGAGAGGGGATCCGCGCCATCGCCCGGCGGATCTACGGCGTCCACTACACCCACCTGCTCGATCTCCACGGCAACCTCCGGAGCCTCGCACTCAGGCGGCTCGCGCCCGGCCCCTGGCGCTCCTATCCCAAGCGTCGGCTGGAGCGGGCGCTCCTCATCACCGTCAAGCGCGACATCTACGCTGACGAGGTCCCCATCGCGGAGCGGTACTTCGAAGCCGCAAAGGGGCTCGAGGTGGAGCCTGACGGGGGACCGCCCGACTTCTATATCGGCGAGGAGGCGGACGCGGGCGCGGCCGAGCGGCTTTCCAACCTCGGGCTCGGGCAGGGCCGGCCGATCGTGGCGATGGCGCCGGGCGCGGCGCACGCCACCAAGCGCTGGCCGCCGGAGTACTGGGTGGACCTCGCCCGGCGGATCACCCCTACGGGCGCCGACGTGGCGGTGCTGGGCGGAGCCGACGACGCCGAGCTGGCCAACCGGATCGCCGAGCTCGCGGGGGAGAACGTCGCGAGCGTAGCCGGCACCCTCGGCCTCCAGGAGACCGGCGCCGTGATCCGGCGCGCCGAAGTCCTCGTCTCGGGCGACACCGGCGTCATGCACATGGCAACGGGCGTGGGCACCCCGGTCGTGGCGCTCTTCGGGCCCACGGTGCGGCAATTCGGATTCTTCCCCTACCGCTCCGGCGCGAGTGTCGTCGAGCTCGACCTGCCCTGCCGGCCATGCAGCGCCCACGGAAGCGCTCGCTGTCCCCTCGGCCATCACCGGTGCATGAAGCAGATGCTGCCCGATCTGGTGTACGCCGCTCTCGCGAGGGGGCTCGGGTGAGCGGCTGGGATCCGGCCGCAAGCGCGCTGCTCGCGCTTCTGCCTCAGACCGGCCGCGGCCCCAGGCGCGAGGGGATCTTCGCGCTCTGGCTCACGATGCGCGTGGCGCAGGACCTGGTGCGCGACCCGCCGGCCGAACGGGCGCACCGGCGCCGGCTTCAGGCGCTGGAGCACCGTCTCTCGAGTCTCACGCTGCCGCCGCCGCTGCGTCGCGCGCTGGCGACGGCGATCAGCCAGCTCCGCGACGCGAGATCGGAGACCGCCGTGCAGGTGCTGAGTCAGCTGGTCGCGCCGGCCCGCGAGGCCGGCGGCCCCGAGGCCGGGGATGCCGTGGCGCTCGCGGCGCGCGCCGCGCGGACGCTGCTCCGGGCGGAGCGGTAGCGATGCGAGGCTCGGGAGAGGGAGGCGCTACGAGGCGGGCTTGGCCCGCTTGGTGGTGTCGGCCAGAACCGCCCCAGCGAGCTCCACGATCGTCGCGACACTGTCATCGGTGCTCTTGATGCGCACCCAGAGGGGCGGCCCGTCCTGCTCGGCCAGGAGCACCACCGACCCATCCCGGTCCCGGGTGTCGCTCACCAGCCGCCATCCGTTCTTGCTCAGCAGGCTACGGTAATAGGCCTCGATGTCCTTGGCTTTGGCCGGAGACATCAGCGTGAGTTGCAGCGCGTCGGAACTGCCGCTCCGCGACACCACGCTCGCCTGAGGCGGGAGCGGGAGGTGGGGAAAGACCTGGGAAACCTTCGGTGTCTGGGGCGCCTTGTCCTTGCACGCGATGAGCGCCAGGAGGGCCAGGCCAGCCCAAATTTTCGGGGGGATCATAGAGCGGGGAGACTAGCGGCCGGGTCCGGTCGGGTCAAGTGCCTGAGGGGCCCTTCCGATTGCCGCAAACGGCTGTCGCGCTTATGTTTCCGCGGCGCGACAGGCCCCCGCGCACCGGCCTCCCCGCCGCCCAAACCTCGTCAGCTTCAAGGAGTTCGGCCATGGCCGGCCACAGCAAATGGAAACAGATCAAGCGCAAGAAGGCCGTCACCGACGCCCGCCGCGCATCCTCCTGGACCAAAGTCATCCGCGAGATCACCGTGGCCGCGAAGAGCGGCGGCGGCGATCCCGGCGGCAACCCCCGGCTCCGGACCGCCATTGACGCCGCCAAAGCGGTCAACATGCCGAACGACAACATCGAGCGCGCCATCAAGAAGGGCACCGGCGAGCTCGAGGGCAGCGTCTACGAGGAGCTGACCTACGAGGGCTACGGGCCGGGCGGCGCGGCGATCTTCATCGAGGCCACCACGGACAATGCCAACCGCACGGTGGCGGAGATCCGGCATGCCTTCAGCCGCAACGGCGGACATCTCGGGGCGTCGAACTCGGTGGCGTGGATGTTCGACCGAAAGGGACAGATCTACCTCGACGCGACCCGCTACGGCGAGGACGCCACGCTCGAGGCCGCCCTCGAGGCGGGAGCGGAGGACTTCGTCCGTGAGGGCGACCAGTACGTGGTGACCACCGTGCCCGCCACCTTTCACGCCGTGCAGGACGCGCTTCGCGGTCACCGGCTCGAGGTGGAGTCGGCCGAGCTGGCGATGGTGCCGAAGAACACCGTGAAGGTCGAAGGCGCCGACGCCGAGCGCATTCTCCGGCTGGTGGAAGTTCTCGAGGAGCTGGACGACGTCTCCAAGGTCTTCTCCAACTTCGATATCGACGCCGCGCAACTGGCCGAGGCCGAGGCCTGAGAGCGGGCCGGTGAGAGTGCTCGGCATCGACCCGGGGACGGCCATCCTCGGGTTCGGAGTCGTCGAGACCGGCGCCGGCCGACATCCGCGACTGGTCGAGTGCGGTACCCTGACCACCCCACCGCGCGATCCGCTGCCCACCAGACTGCGCGTGATCCATGAGGGCACCACGGCGTTGCTGGTCCGCCATCAGCCGGATGCCGTGGCGGTCGAGAGCGCGTTCTACGGCAAGAATGTCCGGACCACCGTCGTGCTGAGCCACGCACGAGGCGTGATTCTGCTGGCGGCCGAGCAGCGCGGGGTGGCGGTGGCGGAGTATTCACCCGCGCAGGTGAAGAAGATGATCGTGGGACGCGGCGCGGCGCTCAAGCCGCAGGTGGGTTATATGGTGGCGCAGCTGCTCCGGCTCAAGTCGGCGCCCGAGCCGGCCGACGCCGCGGACGGCGTGGCGGTGGCGCTCGCCCATCTCATCGTCGCCTCGCGGCGGGCGATGTTCTTCCGCCAGGTCACCGGCGCCCGATGATCGCGAGCGTGACCGGCGTGCTCGCGGCCCGCGAGGGCGAGACCATCGTGGTGCAGACCGACGGCGGCGTGGGGTACGAGGTGACCGTTCCCGCCGGCGTCGCCGGACGGCTCCCGGCGGCGGGCGGACGGGTGAGCCTCCACACCGAGCTGGTGGTGAAGGAAGACGGCTGGGCGCTCTTCGGGTTCGACCGCGCCGCCGAGCGGCGGATCTTCCAGCGGCTGCTCGGCGCCAGCGGATTCGGACCCAAGCTGGCGCTGGCTCTCCTCTCCGCGCTCGGCGCCGAGCGGACCGTGCGGAGCATCCGCGGGCGGGACCTGGTGGCGCTCAGTTCGGTCTCGGGGATCGGCCGGAAGAAGGCCGAGCGGCTGGTGCTCGAGCTGCGCGACCGCTTCGACGACGTGGCGCTGCGGCCCGAGGTGGAGCACACCGCCGGAAGCGACGAGGCGATTCGCGCCCTGATGGGACTGGGCTACGGGGCCGCCGCGGCGGAGGACGCGGTGCGCGCCACGATCGCCGCGGGGTCGGAGGAGGAGGCCCCACAACTCATCCGGCGGGCGCTCCAGCGCCTCGCCGCAGGCGGAGGGACTGACTCGCGATGACCGTGGCCGCCCTGACCGCCGAATGGATCTGCACCCGCTGCGGCACCACCAACAGGAAGCTGGTACCGCTGACCGACGACCGCACGACCGACCGGTGCGCTCATTGCCGCACCCGGCACATCATCGAGCCGGATACGCGGCGGGTGCGCTGGCTGGCGCGGCAGGAATAGGCTGGCACCGCACGGCCGGTCATCGCCGGCATCGCTGGCCGATTCAGAACAGAGGCACGGAGGCCACGGAGGACACAGAGGATCGTGACACCGGTCAGTATGGTCAACCGATTCACCACGAAGGCACGAAGGACATGAAGAACACGAAGGAATACAGGACCAACAACAACTTCTTGTTTGTTTGTTTTTTTCTTTGTGCCCTTCGTGTCCTTCGTGCCTTCATGGTGAATCTCTGAGGACTGAACCCTCTGTGTCCTCTGTGCCTCTGTTCTGAGGGGAGCCAGCGATGCCCGCTCCAGAGAGAATCGAGGATGGATAGACTGCAAGTCACTACCCCCGAAGCCCTCCCCGAGGAAACGGGAGCCGACGCCGCGCTCCGGCCGTCGCGGCTCGACGAGTTCGTGGGCCAGGCGCAGGTAAAGGCGTCGCTCCAGATCGCGATCGACGCGGCGAGGCATCGGGGGGAGACCCTGGACCACACCCTCTTCTTCGGCCCGCCGGGGCTGGGGAAGACCACACTCGCGATGCTGATGGCGCGGGAGATGGGCGTGCAGCTCCGGACCACTTCCGGACCGGTGCTGGAGAAGCCGGGCGACCTGGTGGGGCTGCTGACCTCCCTCGGTCCCGGCGACATGCTCTTCATCGACGAGATCCACCGGCTCAAGCCCGCGCTCGAGGAGTTCCTCTATCCCGCGATGGAGGACTACCGGGTGGACGTGCGCATCGCCGAGGGTCCGCACGCGCAGACGATCCCGATGGCGCTCGAGCGCTTCACCCTGGTCGGCGCCACCACCCGGTTCGGACTGCTCACGCCCCCGATGCGGGCGCGGTTCGGGCTGGTCGAGCGGCTCGGCTTCTACCCCGCCGACGAGCTGGAGCGGATCGTCATCCGCTCGGCCGCGATCCTCCAGGTGCCGATGGACCCGGGGGGCTCTGCCGAAATCGCGCGCCGGAGCCGGGGCACACCGCGCGTCGCCAACCGGCTGCTCCGCCGGGTGCGCGACTACGCGCAGGTGCGGGCCGACGGCCGTATCACTGCCGACGTCGCCGACGCGGCGCTCGCCCGGCTCAACGTGGACCAGTTCGGGCTGGACGACATGGACGCCCGGATCCTGACGACGATCATCGAGAAGTTCGGCGGCGGCCCCGTCGGACTCGGCACGGTGGCGGTGGCGGTCGGCGAGGACGCCGGTACGCTGGAGGAAGTCTACGAGCCCTATCTCATTCAGCAGGGGTTCCTGGAGCGAACGCCGCGGGGCCGCTGCGCCACCCAGCTCGCCTACCGGAGGTTCGGCCTGAACCCGCCCGCCAGGCAGACGACGATCTTTGACGCCTGATCACGCGTTTCGCACCGCCGACTTCGACTACGACCTCCCGCCCGAGCTCGTCGCCCAGGAGCCGCTGGCCGAGCGATCGGCGAGCCGCATGCTGGTGGTCTTGAGGGCGGACCGGCGGGCGGACGGGCAGGCGGGCAGGCAGGCGGACAGGCGGACGGGCCGGCGAGAGGACAAGCCCGTGCGCCGAGCCAGCGGCACGTTCCGCCAGCCGGAGATGCTGGTGGGCGATCAGCGGGCAGTGCAAGGGTCGGTGCTCATCGATTCCCATTTCTCCCAGCTCACTTCGCTGATCTCTCCGGGCGATCTCCTCGTCCTCAACACCACCCGGGTTCGCCACGCCCGGCTGCTCGGCACCCGCTCTTCCGGCGCGCCCGCCGAAGTGCTGCTGATCCACCCCGGCATCGACGGGACCTGGGTGGCGATGGGCCAGCCGGGCAGCGCGATGCAGCCCGGCAAGCGGATCGATCTCGGCGACGGGGTGGCGATCGAGACCGACAGTGTGCTGCCGGACGGACATCGCCTGGTTCGTTTCGTGGGCGCCCGCGCCGAGGACGCGATCGCCCGCTTCGGGCGCCTTCCCCTGCCCCCCTACATCACCCGCGATCCCACCGAGAAGGACGAGGAGCGCTACCAGACCGTCTATGCGCGCGCCGAAGGCAGTGTCGCCGCGCCGACCGCAGGCCTGCACTTCACCCCGGCCGTCCTCGACGCGCTCTCCGCCAAAGGCGTGCTGATCTCCGGACTCGACCTCCAGGTGGGACCAGGGACCTTCAAGCCGGTGGAGGTGGACGATCCCAGCGAGCACCCGATGCACCCGGAGCAGTACGAGATCAGCCCCCGCCTCGCGGCACTGGTGGACGTGGTGCGCGAGCAGGGCGGCCGGGTCTGGGCGGTCGGCACGACGGTGGTCCGGGCACTGGAAAGCGCGGCGGACGAGCGCGGCGCGGTGAAGGCGGGGCCTGGCGCGACTCGGCTCATGATCGTCCCCGGGTACTGCTTCCGCGTGGTGGACCGCCTGCTCACCAACTTCCACCTGCCCCGCTCGACCCTGCTGATGCTGGTGAGCGCGTTCGCGGGCCACGACCTGATCAAGGCCGCCTACACCCACGCGGTGGCTCAGCGGTACCGCTTCTACTCGTACGGTGACGCGATGGTGATCCTCTGAGGTGGAGATGACGATGACCTTCTCCAATCCGGCGGCCAACGCCGCCGCGTCGGCCAAGGCGTACGTGCAGGCTTTGCTCGACCTGCTCGGCGACCGGCAGCCGCTCGACGTGCTGCCCGAGCTGATGCCGTGGCTCGAGGCACGGCTACGGGGGGTTCCCCAGCAGACGCTCCGGCGGCCCGAGGCGCCCGGCAAGTGGTCGGTCACGGCGGTGGTGCAGCACCTGGCGGACTCGGAGCTGGTCTTCGGCTTTCGCACCCGCATGATCCTGTCCGAGGACCGCCCGCCGCTGCAGGGCTACGACCAGGACAAGTGGGCCTCGCTGTTCCGCTACGACGAGGTCGCCGCCGAGAGCGCGCTCGCCCAGCTCGGCGTTCTCCGCGACGCGAACCTTACGCTCCTGCGCCGGCTACGGCCGGCTGAGCTCGAGCGGGTCGGGATGCACGGCGAGCGGGGGCCCGAGAGCCTGGGGCACCTCATGAAGCTCATGGCGGCGCACGATCTCGTGCATCGGCGGCAGATTGACCGCGTGCTTGCCGCCGCCGGCCCGGTGTCACCCTGAGTGAAGCGAAGGGGACCATCCCCGTGTGTCGGCCCCTTCGCTTCGCTCAGGGTGACAAGGCGGCGAGAGCTGGAGCACGTTGATGTTCGAGTTCACCGTCGAGCGCACCGCGGGCGCCGCGCGCGCCGGCACGCTGACCCTCCCGCACGGCCAGGTCCAAACTCCGGCGTTCATGCCCGTTGGCACCCACGGCGTCGTGCGAGGATTGAGCGCCGCGGACGTCCGGCGGACCGGCGCGCAGATCATTCTCGGCAATACCTATCACCTGCACCTCCGCCCAGGCGAGGGACTGGTCCGCGACATGGGCGGGCTGCATCGCTTCACCACCTGGGACCGCCCGATGCTCACCGACTCCGGCGGGTTCCAGGTCTTTTCGCTCGAAGGACTGCGGCGGATCGAGGAGGACGGCGTCACCTTCCAGAGCCACGTGGACGGTACGACGCGCGCGCTCACGCCGGAGCGCGTCATGGAGATCCAGCGCGATCTCGGTGCCGACATCGCGATGGCGTTCGATCACGTCGTACCCGGCCAGGCGACGCACGATCTCGCGCGGGAAGGCATGGAGCGGACGCTGCGCTGGCTCGAGCGATGCCGGAGGAGGCATGCGGAGATAGCGGGGCAGCAGGGCGATTCAGCGGGGCAGTGGGGCAGCGGGGCAGCGGGGCAGGAGGGGCACACCGCTTCAGAGTCTCGAGATGACCCGGCCGCCCCGCAGACCCTTTGGCCGATCGTCCAGGGCGGGACCCACGACGATCTGCGCCTCCGCTCGCTCGAGGGGACGCTGGAGCGGGGGCCCTGGACCGGCATCGCCGTCGGCGGGCTCTCGGTCGGCGAGCCCAAGCCCGTGATGCACCGGGTGCTCGAGCTGCTCGAGCCCGGGCTGCCGCGAGAGATCCCCCGTTATCTTATGGGTGTCGGCTTTCCGGCGGACCTGCTCGAGGGAATCGCGCGCGGGATCGATCTGTTCGACTGCGTCGCGGCCACGCGGAACGGCCGGCACGGCACGGCGTGGCTGCCCACCGGCCGGATCAACGTCCGCGGCGCGGCCCTCAAGGGGTCGAACGAGCCGCTCGACCCGGAGTGCGACTGCGAGACCTGCACCACCTACCCCCGGGGATATCTCCGACACCTCTTCGTGGTGGAGGACATCCTCGGCCTGAGGCTGGTCTCGATCCACAACGTCCGCTTTCTGGTGCGGCTCTGCGAGCAGGCCCGGGGGCGCATCCTGGACGGGACGTTCGACGCATGGCGCCGCGAGTGGCTCGAGAGGGTCCACCACCGGGCCTAGACCCGCGGCTCTCGACTTCTATCGAGGTCCTCACATGCTGCAAGCACAATCCGGCTCCGGCTCCGGCCTCACGGTTCTCGTGCTCCAGATGGCGGCGATCGGGCTGGTCTTCTACTTCCTCATCCTCCGGCCGTCGAGTCAGGCGAGAAAGAAGCACGCGGCGCTGCTGACCAACCTGAAGAAGGGTGACGAGGTGATGACCAGCGGCGGCCTCGTCGGCAAGGTGCGGGACATCAAGGAGGTCGACACCGACGGGGTGAAGGAGACCCGGGTGACGCTGGAGACCGGCACGTCCACCGTCGTGGTCGAGCGGTCTCGCATCGTTCGCATCGGCGGGTCCACCGCCCCCGGAGCGACACCGGCATGAGCCTGTTGCCGCTCCACATCCTCGGCTCGCCCGTGCTCCGTCGGCGGAGCGAGGAGATCAGCGCGCCCGACGACGAGGTCCGCCGGCTGGTCGAGGACATGTTCGAGACGATGGACGCGGCGAAAGGCATCGGACTCGCGGCCAACCAGGTCGGCGTGGCGCGGCGGGTGGCCGTGGTGGACGCCGAGGGCGACCGCTTCGTCATGATCGACCCGGTGATCCTCGAGACCGAGGGCCACGCGACCGCCGAAGAGGGATGCCTCTCGATCCCCGAGATCTACGGCGACGTCACCCGCCCGGAGCGCGTGGTCCTCGAGGCGACCGACCTCGACGGCAACCGCTTCCGCCGCGACGCCACCGGCCTCAAGGCCCGGGCGATCCAGCACGAGATCGACCACCTCGACGGCATCCTCTTCCTCGACCACCTGAGCCTGATCCGGCGGCAGATGCTCCTCGCCCGCTGGCGCCGGGAGCACAAGGACGACACCGGGTACACCAAGGAGGTCCAGGCCGAGTCAGCCCGGACCGACTGATGCGGATCGTCTTCTTCGGGACGCCGGAGTTCGCGGTGGCCTCCCTGCGCGCGTTGCTCCGGGAGCGCTTCACTCTTGCCGGCGTCGTCACCCAACCCGACAAGCCCCAAGGCCGCTCCCGCTCCACTCTAGTGCCACCGGCCGTGAAGGTCGCGGCACTGGAGGTGGGACTCCCGGTCCTCCAGCCGGCGCGGCCGGTGGGCGACCTCTTTCTGGCGAGCCTCCGGCGGCTCGAGGCCGATCTCGGCGTCGTGGTCGCCTACGGGCACATCCTCCGCCGCGAAGTCCTCGATGCCCCGACCCGCGGGATGATCAACGTCCACGCGTCGCTCCTTCCGCGATTCCGCGGCGCCGCGCCGATCCAGCATGCGATCCTCGCCGGCGACCGGGAAACCGGCATCAGCATCATGCGGATGGAGGAAGGGCTCGACAGCGGACCGGTGCTCCACCGGGTGTCGACCCCGATCGCCGACGGCGAGACCGCCGGCTCTCTGACCACCCGGCTCGCGGCGCTCGGAGCGACGGCGCTGGTGGAGGCGCTCTCGCTGCTGTCGGCCGGGGCCGAGGTGCCGCAGCCGCAGGACCCGGCCGTCGCGACCCAGGCGCCCAAGATCTCCCGCGAAATGGCCCGGCTCGACTGGAGCCGGGACGCGGCCTCGCTCGAGCGGCAGGTGCGGGCGTTCGATCCGGTTCCCGGCGCGTGGACCTCCCTCGATGGAGCGCCGGTCAAGCTCTTCGACGGCATGCCCGCGGTGGGCGGCGGCGAGCCTGGCACCGTCCTCACGGCCTCCGACCGGCTGGTGGTCGCCGGCGGAACCGGGGCGATTGCGGTGAGCGAGGTACAGCCCGCGGGACGCAACCGCCTGACGGTGGAGGAATGGGTGCGCGGGCGCGGGATTGCCGCCGGGAGCCGCTTCGAGTGAGACCGTTGCCCCGCCTTCACGCGGTCACCGACGCGGCGGTCATCGCGGCACCCGACTTCGCCCCGCGCGCCGCGGCAATCGCGGCGGCGGGCCCGGCGGTGGCACTCCACGCGCGCGACCGGTCGTCCGGCGGCGCGGCGCTCGCCCGCGCCGCCCTCAGGCTGGCAGCCCTCGCGCGCCCGTCGGAGGCGTCGGTCTTCGTCAACGCACGGCCCGACGTGGCGCAGGCCGCTGGCGCGCAGGGAGTCCAGCTCGGCAGCGCCGACCTCCGGCCGGCGGAGGCGCGGGCATCGTTCCCCCACGGGTGGATCGGACGGTCGGTCCACTCCGCGCTCGAGGCGGAGCTGGCGGCGGAAGAAGGGGCGGACTACCTGGTGGTCGGGACCGTCTACCAGACTTCTTCCCATCCCGGACGGCCCGTCGGCGGCCTCGCGCTGGTGCGCGACTCGGCGCGGCTCGGACTCCCGGTGATCGCGATCGGCGGCATCGACGCCGGACGCGCGGCCGAGGTCCGCGACGTGGGAGCCTACGGAGTCGCAGCGATCGCGGCGCTCTGGTGGGCGGCGGATCCCGCGGCGGCCGCGCTGGCGCTGCTGGCGCCGTGGACGGAGACGTCATGACCGACCTCCAGATCGTGGTGAACGGCGACCAAAGGCGGGTGCCCGGCCCGGCCACCCTGCTCGATCTACTGGCTCATCTTGGCCTGGACCCTCGTACCGTCGTGGTGGAGCTCAACCGCGAGATCGTGCGCCGGCCGAGGCTGGCGGAGACTTCACTCGCCGAGGGCGACTCGGTCGAGCTGGTGCACTTTGTCGGCGGGGGGTGAGGAAGGCGGGGCAGCCGGGTCACCGCCCCGCTGCCCCGCCGCCCCGCTGCCCCGCTAGATTCACTCAATGACCACGACACTCGCACCAGCCGAGCTGGTAGATACCCCGCTCGCCATCGGGGGACGAAGCTTCCGCTCCCGCCTCATGGTGGGCACCGGCAAGTACCGCACGAACCAGCAGATGGTCCAGGCGGTCGACGCCTCGGGCGCCGAGATCGTGACCGTGGCCGTTCGGCGCGTGGACCTGGATCGGACCAAGGAGGAGGGCGTCCTCCACCACCTGAGCCCCGAGCGTTACTTCCTCCTGGCCAATACCGCCGGCTGCTACACCGCCGACGAGGCGGTTCGGTACGCCCGGCTGGCCCGGGAGGCCGGATTCAACGAGTTCGTGAAGCTCGAGGTGATCGGCGACCGGGAGACTCTCCTTCCCGACACCGCGGGACTGCTCACGGCGGCGCGGGAGCTGGTGAAGGACGGCTTCACCGTCCTCGCCTACACCAATGACGATCTCGTGACCGCGCTCCGCCTCGAGGAGGCCGGATGTGCGGCCGTGATGCCGCTCGCCTCTCCCATCGGGAGCGGGCTCGGCCTCCTCAACCCGTACGGCATCCGCACCATCAAGCGGCGGCTCGAGGTGCCGGTGATCGTGGACGCCGGCGTGGGCACCGCGTCCGATGCCTGCCTCACGATGGAACAGGGCGTGGACGGGATCCTGATGAACACCGCGCTCGCCGAGGCGCGGGATCCCGTCGCGATGGCGTGGGCGATGCGGTACGCGGTCGACGCCGGCCGGGCCGCGTACCTCGCCGGTCGCATGCCTCGACGCGAGGTCGCCGTGCCATCGAGTCCGGATCGGGGGATGCTGGGCTAGCGGGTCCAAGCGGGCATTGGCGCTCTTTCAATAGAGGACAGAGGCACTGAGGGCCCGGAGGACATAGAGGGATCCGGAACCGGCGTAGATGGTCGAAAGATTCACCACGAAGGCACGATTTCTTGTTTTCTTCGTGTCCTTCGTGTCCTTCGTGCCTTCGTGGTGAATCTTTGAGAACTGAACGCCTCCGTGGCCTCCGTGCCTCGGTTCCGCACTGAAGGAGCGCGATGACGGGGA
>CAYPAE010000004.1:15317-17309 GCA_964408595.1 uncultured Gemmatimonadaceae bacterium
GCACGGCGGCCGTTGGACGCGGCCCTCGACGGAGCGTTGCGAAGCCTCGACGAGGCGGACCGGCGGCTCGCGCACGAGATGGCCGCCGGAGTCCTGCGCCGCCGGAGTGCGCTCGACGCCCGGCTCGCGCCCCTGGTGACGCGCGACTGGGCCAAGGTGCCGCCCCGGCTCCAGGACCTGCTCCGGCTCGGCGCCTATCAGCTCGTCGCGCTCGACCGGGTGCCGCCGCACGCCGCGGTGGATACCAGTGTCTCTCTCGCGCGGGAGGTGGGCGGGCCGCGCGCCGGCGGATTCGTGAACGCGGTGCTGCGCCGCCTCGGCTCGCACCCCCAGCCGACCCCCGACGCGGCGTGGCCCGAGGCGGGTTTCGCCGCGCCGGGACCCGACGCGGCGGCGCTCGCGGAACGCCACTCGCATCCCCTCTGGCTGGTGGGGCGTTGGCTGGAGCGGTTCGGGCCCGACGAGACCCGGCGGCTCCTCGAATGGAACGACCGCCGTCCGCGCCTCGTGCTTCAGTCGGCGCGAGAGAGTTTGGCCGAACTGGAGCGGCGCTGGCGGGCGGCGGGGATCGCGACCGAGCCGGCCCCGTTCGGCGCCGGGATGGTGACCAACCGCCGGCGCCCCGAAGAGCTCCCAGGATTCGCTGACGGGGCCTTCATGGTGCAGGACCCGGCTCAGGCCTTGCTGGCCTGGTATGCCGACCTGCCGCCGGGCGTCGTCCTGTACGACGCGGCTGCCTCACCCGGCGGGAAGACCATCGCGCTCGGCCGCGAGGCGGGCCTGGTGGTGGCCGGCGACCTGAACCGGCTGCGGGTGAGCCGGCTCGCGCACAATCTCCGCCGGGCCGGCAGCGGGCGAGAGCACCCGGTCGTAGCCGACGCGCACCGGCCTCCGGTCCGGCAGGTCGGCGCCGTGCTGCTCGACGCCCCCTGCCTCGGTACTGGCACGTTCGCCAGGCACCCGGACGCGCGCTCACGCGTCACCCCGGAGGCGCTCGAGCATCTGCAGCGGTTGCAGGCGGAGCTGCTCGATCGCACCTCCGCGGTGGTCGCGCCGGGCGGGCTCCTGATCTACTCGACCTGCTCGCTCGAGCCGGAAGAGAACCAGCGCCAGGTGGAGCGGTTCCTCGCCCGGCACCCCGAGTTCCGGCGCGAGCCCAGCGAGACTTTTCCACCGGCGCTGATGTCGGAGGACGGAGACCTGACGATCGTGCCCCAGCGACACGAGATGGACGGCGCCTACGCGGCGAGGCTTCGCCACGCATGAGGATCCGGCGACACACCGGGACCGGATTCGGCATCGGCACCGGCGGCGGCACGGATCCGGCGGCGGAGCCGGGCGCGCCTCAGAGCGACCCGTGGCGTCGCTTCGCCCGCGATCTGGGTCTCGTCGCGCTGGTCGCGCTCGTGGGCTACGGAGTCTCCGCCTACTGGATCTCGCCCGGGGCGGTTTTCGCGTCCGAGCACGCGGTGCCCCGCGTGCTCGAGCTGCCGGAGGCGGATGCTCGCGAGAGACTGACCGGCCTCGGCTTCAGGGTGCGGCTCGACGGCGAGCGCGCCAACCCCGCCGTTCCGAGAGGCGCGGTCGTCTGGCAGGACCCGCCGCCGGACATGGTGGTGCCGCCCAACAGCTCGGTGCAGCTGGTGCTGAGCGGCGGTCCCGCCCCGGTGAGCGTGCCGGACGTGGTCGGGCTCTCCCTCCCATTCGCGGAGGGGATACTGGAGGCCGCGGGGATGAAGGTCGGGAGAGTGGACCGGGTGACCTCCGGGCAAGAGGCCGACGTGGTGCTCTCGGTCCGGCCGCCGCCCGGCAACGGCCGGCCGCGCGGCTCGTCGGTGGACCTGCTGGTGAGCGCCGGCCAGGGAGGAGGACGATGAGCGTGCGGATCGCACCCAGCGTGCTGAGCGCGGATCTCGGAAGGCTCCGGGAGCAGGTGGAGCGTGCCCTCGAAGGCGGCGCGGAGTGGATCCATGTGGATGTGATGGACGGCCA
>CAYPAE010000005.1:0-10359 GCA_964408595.1 uncultured Gemmatimonadaceae bacterium
ACCTACGTCCACACCAACATCACGAAGTTCCTCGAGGGCTTCCGCTACGACGCCCACCCGATGGGCATGCTGCTCGGGGTGGTGGGTGCGCTTTCGACCTTCTATCCGGACGCCAAGAACATCCACGACTTGGCCAATCGCCAGCTCCAGCGGGTGCGGCTCCTCGCCAAGGCGCCCACCATCGCCGCGTTCGCGTTCCGCCACTCCAGGGGTTTGCCGTTCGTCTTCCCGGACAACGATCTCGATTATATCGCCAACTTCGTCAACATGACGTTCAGCATCGGCGGCAGGCACAAGCCGAACAAGGTGCTGCAGCGCGCGCTCGAGATCCTGCTCATCCTGCACGCCGACCACGAGCAGAACTGCTCGACCAGCGCGGTCCGCGCGGTAGGCTCGTCGCACGTGGACCCGTTCTCGGCGGTGTCGGCGGGGATCGCGGCGCTCTACGGCCCGCTGCACGGCGGGGCCAACGAGGCGGTGCTGGCGATGCTGGACGAGATCGGGGACAAGAAGAACATCCCCGCGTTCATCAAGGAGGTGAAGGGCGGCGGCGGGCGCCTGATGGGCTTCGGGCACCGGGTCTACAAGTCGTACGATCCCCGGGCCAAGCTCATCAAGAAGGTGGCCGACGACGTCTTCAAGGAGACCGGGCTCAACCCCAAGCTCGAGATCGCCCTGGAGCTGGAGCGGATCGCGCTGGAGGACGAGTACTTCATCAAGCGGAAGCTCTACCCCAACGTGGACTTCTATTCCGGGCTGATTTACCAGGCGATGGGTTACCCCACCGAGTACTTCACCGTGCTCTTCGCCCTCGGACGGATGCCGGGCTGGCTGGCCCAGTGGGAGGAGATGCTGCTCGACAAGGACCAGAAGATCGCCCGCCCTCGTCAGATCTACACCGGCCGGGACGAACGGCCGTTCGTTCCGATCGAGAAGCGTTAGCGCGATGGCCGACCAGCTCGATACCCTGCTCTCCGAGCAGCGCCGTTTCCCCCCACCGGCCGGGTTCGCCGCCTCCGCCAACGGTACGGAAGAGCTGTACCGGGCCGCGGAGCGGGACCGCGAGGGCTTCTGGGCCGAGCAGGCGCGCGCCCTCCAGTGGATCCGGCCGTGGGACCGGGTGCTCGACTGGACCCTGCCGCACGCGAAGTGGTTCGTCGGCGGCAAGCTCAACGTCTCCGCCAACTGTCTCGACCGCCACCTCGGCAGCCCTACCCGCAACAAGGCCGCGCTGATCTGGGAGGGCGAGCCCGGCGACCGCCGGGTGCTCACCTACTGGGACCTGGCCCGCGAGGTCCGGAAGGCGGCGAACGCGCTGAAGCGGCTGGGTGTCGAGAAGGGCGACCGGGTGGCGATCTACCTGCCCATGGTGCCTGAAGCGGTGATCGCGATGCTGGCCTGCGCCCGGATCGGCGCGGTGCATTCGGTGATCTTTGGCGGCTTCTCCGCCGAGTCGGTGCGCGACCGGGTGAACGACGCCCAGGTCAAAGTGCTGATCACCGCCGACGGCGGCTACCGCCGGGGCCAGGTGCTTCCACTCAAGCGCCTCGCCGACGCGGCGATGGCCGGGACGCCATCCATCGAGCATTGCCTCGTGGTGCGGCGCAGGCCGAGTGGCGAGGGCGACGAAGCGTTCGCCCAGATGACCGAGGGCCGCGATCACTGGTGGCACCGCCTCCTCGACGCCGAGTCCGCCGAATGCGAGCCCACGCCGATGGACGCCGAGGACCTGCTCTTCATTCTCTACACCTCGGGCACCACCGGTAAGCCGAAGGGCATCGTGCACACCACCGGCGGCTATCTCACCCAGGTCGCCGCGACCACCAAGTACGTCTTCGACCTGAAGCCCGAGGACGTCTTCTGGTGCACCGCCGACATCGGGTGGGTGACCGGGCACTCCTACGTCGTCTACGGCCCCCTCGCCAACGGCGCCACCGTGTTCATCTACGAAGGCGCGCCGGACTGGCCGGAGCGGGATCGCTTCTGGTCGCTGGTCGAACGTTATGGCGTCACGGTGCTCTACACCGCCCCGACCGCCATCCGCGCGTTCATGAAATGGGGAACCGAGCATCCTGGCCGGCACGACCTCTCCAGCCTGCGCCTGCTGGGCTCGGTGGGCGAGCCGATCAACCCCGAGGCCTGGATCTGGTATCAAACCCACATCGGCGGCGGCCGCTGCCCGATCGTGGACACCTGGTGGCAAACCGAGACCGGCGGGATCATGATCACGCCGCTGCCCGGCGTCACGACCACCAAGCCCGGGTCGGCCACCACGCCGTTCCCCGGCATCAGCGCCGACCTGGTGGACGCCGCCGGCACCGTGGTCGCCAAGGGCGGCGGATTTCTCACCCTGCCCGAGCCGTGGCCCGGGATGCTGCGGACCATCTACGGCGACGACGAGCGCTACCGCGAGACCTACTGGTCGCGGTTCCCTGGCCGCTACTTCGCCGGCGACGGCGCGAAGCTGGATGAGGACGGGTACTGGTGGATTCTGGGACGGGTAGACGACGTGCTGAACGTCGCGGGCCACCGGATCGGGACCATGGAAGTGGAGAGCGCGCTGGTGGAGCACCCGGCGGTGGCCGAGGCCGCGGTGGTCGGGCGGGCGCACGATCTCAAGGGACAGGCGCTGGCGGCGTTCGTCACCCTGAAGGACGGACAGCAGGCGTCACCCGGGCTCAAGGACGACCTCAAGGCCCACGTGACCCAGAAGATCGGAGCGATCGCTCGGCCGGACGACATCTTCTTCTCGGCGGATCTGCCCAAGACCCGGAGCGGGAAGATCATGCGCCGGTTGTTGAAGGACATCGCGGAGGGGCGGGCGCTGGGTGATACCACGACGCTGGCGGATCCGAATGTCGTGAGCCGGCTCAAGGAGATGTACGAGGGACAGGAGGCGTAGGGGCGGGCGGCCCGCCCGCCTATTCTTCGCCCACATCCTCCTCCAAATAGGTATACCCCTCCAGCCCCGCCACGAAGTCCGCGATGAACGAGTTCGCCTCCTGGCGCGAGAGCCCCTTCGAGTTGCCCACCTTCCGGCGGAAGGTGGCGAGCAGGTCGCTGGCGTGGAACTGGACGTAGTTGAGCACCTCGGTCACCGTGTCGCCGTGGACCAGATCGGTCACCTCGTAGCCTTGGTCGGTCAGCCGCACGTGGACCGCGTTGGTGTCGCCGAAAAGGTTGTGGAGGTCGCCGAGGATCTCCTGGTAGGCTCCGGTCAGGAAGATGCCGAGGATGTAGGGCTCGCCTTCGAACACCGGGTGCAGCTCGAGCGACGGCTTCCCCTTTCGCCCTCCGACGAACCGGTCGATCACCCCGTCCGAATCGCAGGTGATGTCCTGCAGCGTGCCCCGCCGGCTCGGCGGCTCCAGGAGCCGGTGAATCGGCATGATGGGGAAAAGCTGGTCGATCGCCCAATGGTCGGGCAGCGACTGGAAGACCGAGAAGTTGCAGAAGTAGCGATCCACCAGGGCGGAATCGATGTGCGCGACGATCTCGGGAAACGAGGTCTTGTCGTCGCCGATCGCCTGCTGGAGGGCGTACAGGGTGGCCAGGTAGAGCTGCTCGGCGTCGGCCTTGTCGCGCAGGGAGAAGACGCCGCTCGCGAAGTACTCCTGGGTGCGCTCCTTGGCGAAGACCGCGTCGTGGAACACCTCCTCGATCCGCTCCGGGCTCAGCGCCTCGAGGTTCTCCGCCATCTCCAGCAGCAGGGGGTGCGGCTCCTCCCGCAGCTTCGGCGGGGCCGGCTCGACCAGCGACTCGACGTCGGTCACGCTGACCAGCAGTAGCGCGTGGTGCGCCGTCAGCGCCCGCCCCGACTCGCTGATGATGTGGGGCATCGGCAGCTCGTCGGTCCGGCAGGCGGTGCCGATGGTGTAGATGACGTCGCTGGCATACTCCCGCATCGTGTAGTTCACGCTCGCCGGGCGGGTGGATCGGGAGCCGTCGTAGTCCACCCCGAGCCCACCGCCCACGTCCACGTGGGTGATGTCGAAGCCCATCCCCCTGAGCTCGGAGTAGTACCGGCTGATCTCCTCCAGCGCGGACTTCACGTGCCGGATGTCGGTGATCTGACTGCCCAGATGGAAGTGCACCAGCTTCAGCACGTCCTTCCGTCCCCGGCGCTCCAGCTCGTTCAAGAGCCGCATCAGCTCCACCGCCGAGAGCCCGAACTTGGAGCGCTCGCCGCCGCTCTTGGCCCAGCGGCCCGACCCTTCGGTCGCCAGCTTGATGCGGACCCCGGCGGTCGGCGCCACCCCCATCTCGTCGGCGACCTTGAGCAGGACCTCCAGCTCGTTGAGCTGCTCCAGCACGACCATCACCACGTGACCCAGCTTCTGGCCCATGAGGGCCAGGCGCATGTACTCCTCGTCCTTGTATCCGTTGCAGACGATGAGATGGTTGGTGTCCTCGTTGAGGCCGATGACCGCCTGCAGCTCGGGCTTGCTGCCGCACTCGAGCCCCACGCCGTACGGGGTGCCGAACTCGACGATCTCCTGCATGACGTGCCGCTGCTGGTTGACCTTCACCGGAAAGACGGTGGTATAGCTGCCCTGGTAGCCGAATTCCTTGATCGCGTTGGAGAACTCTCCCGAGAGAGCCTCGATCCGGGATTTCAGGATGTCGGAGAAGCGAAGCAGCAGGGGGAGGCCGACTCCCTGGGCGTGCAGGTCCGTAGCGAGGTGATAGAGATCGAGCCCGCGCTTCTTGTTCGCGTCGGGATGCACGGTGACGTGACCATCGGCGTTGACCCGGAAGTAGCCGAGCCCCCACCCGTTCATGTTGTAGAGCTTCTCCGCGTCCTTCACGGTCCAGGCGGGCGGTGCGAGGGTCGTGGCGATGTCGAACTCCTGCTGAGGGCGAAGGGGCAATTGTAATGGTAAGCGACAGTGAGGGAAAGCGTCGTGGCGGGATCGCTACAGCAGCCGCTCCCGCAGGGCAGTGCAGCCTCCGTCACGCCTGGGTAACCAACTCCCTGCGAGCTACTTCCGGGCGGAGCGAGTACCCCCGTCCCGGGCACGAAGCTCGCACCTCGGGTAGGTGCAGCCCGTGACAGCCGAGAGCAGCGGGCTGCACCACCGTTCGAAGATTGGGAGGAGTTATGGCCGCACCCAGCATGATCTCGACCCGTCGCTTCTCACCGTCGACCCGCCTCCGCCTCCAGGTGCTCTTCGCCCGGGCCTGGGAGGCGCTCGCCGATACGTATCACGTGCAAGCCGCCGAATTCGTGCGCCGGCTCAGGGCCCAGCTCCCGATGGACGAGGCGCTGGACCGGTTCTTCCGTGAGGTCGGAGTTCCCGCGGCGATGACCGACACGGTCCGCGCCCGAGCCCTCATTGCCCTCGCGCCGCTGATCGAGGACGCCGCGGAGCCCGAGGAAAGCCGGGTGCCGGGCTGGAGCCCGCTCCGCCCCGATCAGCTGATCGGCGCCATCCGGCGCCGGGCCCAGTACGTGGAGGAGACCAATCTCGAGTGCCGTCTCGCGGCCTCGATCGCCGACGAGGCGGTGGCCGCCA
Organism: uncultured Gemmatimonadaceae bacterium; assembly: GCA_964408595.1. Lineage (GTDB taxonomy): Bacteria > Gemmatimonadota > Gemmatimonadetes > Gemmatimonadales > GWC2-71-9 > CAVVWJ01. The sequence continues at coordinate 5,517 of CAYPAE010000005.1, forward strand.
CTCACGTCCGGATGGCGCTCGATATCGCCGAGCTGCTGGCCGACGACTGCACGCCGGACGAGGCGTTCATGCACTACGTGCGCTCCTTCAACCTGCCCGCCATCGACGCTCAGATCATCTTCCGGCGCGCGATGGCGTGCTGGGCCGAGCGGGATCCGCTGGGTCTCGACCGGGTGGAGCCGGTGACGCCGACGGTGGCGATCTGCGCCAGCGGGGCGCAGCTCGACTTCGGTGGCAGGATCCGGCTGGGGCTGCGCGCCGGTATCGGCTGACGCCGGGCGCCTCCGCTTCGCATATCTTTGGGAGAGCCCGAGCGTCGGGCACGGAGCGGAGGCGTCGCAACATGAGCTGGACGATTACGATCGGACGGGTCGCGGGGACCGAGATCAAGGTCCACCTCACCTTCTTCATCCTGGTCGCGTTCTGGGGCATTGCAGGGTACGAGCAGGCCGGGCCGCCAGGGGCCGTGGCGGCGTGCCTCCTGCTGTTCGCCCTCTTCGCCTGCGTGCTCCTCCACGAGTTCGGCCACATCCTCATGGCCGGGCGGTTCGGCGTCCGCACGCCGGACGTCATCCTCCTCCCCATCGGCGGCGTCGCCCGCCTCGAGCGCATCCCCGACGAGCCGAAGCAGGAGCTGCTGATCGCGCTTGCCGGGCCCGCGGTCACTCTCGCGATCGTGCTCGTCCTCTACGCCCTCCTCGCGCTCGGGGGCGATGCGCCGCGCCTCGGGGGGCTCGATCCCGACGGTCCGTTCATCGAGACCTTGATGCGGGTGAATCTCTATCTGCTCGTCTTCAACCTCTTCCCCGCCTTTCCGATGGACGGCGGGCGGGTGTTGCGGGCGCTCCTCGCCAGCAGAATGGGGCTGGTCCGCGGCACCAGGATAGCGGCGCGGCTCGGGCAGGCCAGCGCGGTCGTCGCCGGGGTCTACGGTCTCAGCGGCGGAGAGCCGCTGCTGGCGCTGGTCTCGCTCTTCGTCTTCCTCGGCGCGGGCGCCGAGGCGGCGGCGGTCGAGACCCGTGCCGCGGGCGAAGGACTCAACGTGGGTCAGATGATGGTGACTCACTTTCGGACCATCCCGGTTCACGCGACGCTGTCGGATGCGGTAGAGCTACTCCTCTCCGGCGAGCAGCGCGAGTTCCCGGTGGTGGACAACATGGGGCGGGTGGAGGGGATTCTGACCCGCGACAACCTCATCAAGGGGATCAGCCAGCGCGGGGCGTCCTCGACCGTGGGCGAGGCGATGACCGCCCAGGTGCAGGTGGTCTCGCCCGGGCTGGCGTTTCAGGAGGCACTGGAGCGCCTGCGGTCGAGCGGCCTCCCCGCGCTGCCGGTGGTGGACGAGGTCGGACGTCTCGTCGGCCTGCTCACCCTCGACAACATCACCGACCTGCTGCTCGTGCGCCGGGCAAGGGCCTGAGCGCACTCTAGGGCGCCGCCGCGCACTCCCGCCGGCGGTAGGCGCTCGGCGAGCACTCGAACCCGCCGATGTTCCAGAGGCCCGCGCGCGCCGCGCGAGCCTCTTTTTGCGCCCGCTCCAGACGTCCGGCATACTTGACGTTCGGCGGCAGGGTGTAGAGCATCGCCCAGCCCTCGCGCACGAGGGCCTCGTTCACCAGGCGAGAACCGCTCCACACATAGGCCAGCTCGCGACCGTAGCGGTCGCGCGGCGCCACGTCTCGCTCCAGCCGGACCGTCGTGCCGAGGGGGAGGAGACGGCGCAGCGCCGCGTGGGCCTGACGCCCGGGCTCACCCTGCGCCAGTTCCGGGGTGTCGATCCCGAGTAGACGGACCCTTCGCCCGTCACGACAGGAGAACGTGTCCCCGTCCGCCACCCGCTCCACGACGCAGGGCACCGGCGAGGGCGAGGCGGGTCGTGGGGCGGATCCGCAGGAGTAGAGCGCGAGTCCGCCCACGAGCAGGCCCACCAGCGAGTGTCGGTGCATGGGCCGGCAATCTAGGGAGAAAACCGCGCGATGGCATCGCCATTCCACCTGATCGAGCGCACCAGTACGCTCCCCGCCTCCGCCGAGGCGGCGTTCGCCTGGCACGAGCGGCCGGGGGCGTTCGAGCGCCTCACCCCTCCATGGGAGCGGGTCGAGGTGGTCGAGCGGACCGGCGGGATCGAAGACGGCGCGCGCACCACGCTCCGGGTGCACGCCGGACCGGTCCCGCTCCGCTGGGTCGCGGTTCACCGGGACTACGTCCAGGGACGCCGATTCGTGGACCAGCAGGTCGAGGGTCCGTTCTCCCACTGGATCCACCAGCATCTCTTCGAGCCGGTGGGGCCCGCAGCGTCGCGTTACACCGATCGGATCGAGTTCGCCCCGCCGATGGGCACGCTCGGCGCCGCGGCGGGCATGTGGCTGGCCCGCCCCCGGATCGAGCGGCTGTTGGCGTACCGTCACTCGATGCTTCGAGAAGACCTCGCCGCCCACGCCCGCTTCCAGAATCAGGGGCCGATGCACGTAGCCGTCACCGGCGCGAGCGGCCTGCTGGGCTCGGCGCTGGTCCCGTTTCTCACGACCGGCGGCCATCGCGTGACACCGGTGACGCGGCAAACCAGGCCCTCGGACGCGATCCGCTGGGACCCCTCTTCCGGAGCGATCGAGGTCTCCGCCTTCGAAGGACTGGACGCGGTGGTCCATCTCGCGGGCGAGAATGTCGGTGTGCGCTGGACCGACGAGCGGAAGCGGCGGATCCGGGAGAGCCGGGCGGATGGGACGCGGCTCCTCGCCGAAGCGCTCGCAGAGCTGAAGCGACCGCCGCGGGTGCTCGTCTCGGCCTCGGCGATGGGGATCTACGGCGACCGGGGCGACGAGGTGCTGACCGAGGACGCCACCCCGACGGGGCCGCCGAGCGACTTCTTCGTCGAGCTGGGACGCGAGTGGGAGGCGGCGACCGAGCCCGCGCGCGCCGCGGGCATCCGCGTGGTCATCCTGCGGTTTGGACTCATCCTCACTCCTGCGGGGGGCGCGCTCGGACGGATGCTGCCTCCCTTCCGGGCCGGCGCAGGGGGACCGTTGGGCAACGGGAAGCAGTGGGTGAGCTGGATCTCGGTGGACGACGCCGTCGGCGCGGTGCACCACGCGCTTTTTACCGGCGAGCTCTCGGGTCCGGTGAACGCCGTCGCGCCCGAGCCGGTGACCAGCCGGACCTTCGCCGCGACGCTGGGCCGGGTGCTGCACCGCCCCGCCATCGTCCCGGCGCCAGCGCTGGCGCTCAAGCTCCTCTTCGGTGAGATGGCCGACACCGCCCTGCTCGCGAGCCAGCGCGTCTCCCCGTCGCGCCTGCTCGCCTCCGGCTATTCCTTCCGGCATCCCCGGCTGGAGTCGGCGCTCCGCCATGTGCTGGGCCGATCGACATGATTTGTCATCCCGAGCGGAGCGGGGGATGACATCATGACACCCGTGACACCCGTGACACCACCGACACATTCGGAGCGATTCTCCTCATAGCCTGCCGACCTACCAGCGCCGCTGATAGCTTTCACCTATGGCGACTCCCAGAGCGGTCGTGCTGCTCAGCGGCGGCATGGACTCGGCGACGGCTGCGGCCGTCGCGCTCGAGCAGGGCTTCGAGGTCTACGCGCTCAGCTTCCGGTATGGCCAGCGGCACGCTGCGGAGCTGGAGGCGGCGCGCCGCCTCGCGGAACGGCTCGGGGTGCGCCGTCACGTGGTGCTCGACATCGACCTGCGCGCCTTCGGCGGCTCGGCGCTGACCGGCGATCTCGAGGTGCCCAAGGACACGCCACTCGAGCGGATTGGCTCGAGCATCCCGGCGACCTACGTCCCTGCCCGAAACACCATTTTCCTTTCGTTCGCACTGGGCTGGGCCGAAACCCTCGGAGCATCGGACATCTTCCTAGGCGCCAACGCCCTCGACTACAGCGGCTACCCGGACTGCAGGCCGGAGTACATCCAGGCCTTCGAGCGAATGGCGAATCTCGCGACGCGGGCTGGCATCGAAGGTCGCCGGCTACGGATCCATACCCCACTCATCAGCCTATCGAAGGCCGAGATCGTGAAGCTGGGCCACGGCCTCGGCGTGGAGTACTCGCTCACCTGGAGCTGTTACGATCCCGCGCCGGACGGCACCGCGTGCGGCCGCTGCGAGGCCTGCATTCTAAGACGCAAAGGGTTTCGGGAAGCGGGGATGGAGGACCCGGCCGCATATCAGAAAAGCGTGAAAAGTGAAAGGTGAATTATCTTACTCTCTTGCCCCTTTCACCTTTCACTTTTCTCCTTTCACGCTCTCGTCACCCATAACGGTTGTCGTCGAGATGGCCTACTCGGTCAAGGAAATCTTCTACACCCTCCAGGGCGAGGGGGCCAACACCGGCCGGCCCGCGGTCTTCTGCCGGTTCGCCGGGTGCAACCTGTGGACCGGGCATGAGGCCGACCGGCTGGACGCCACCTGCCAGTTCTGCGATACCGATTTCGTCGGCACCGATGGGCCCGGTGGGGGCAAGTTCCCCGAGCCGCAGTCTCTCGCCCGCGCGGTGGCGGCCGCCTGGCCGCACGACGTCCCGGATGGCACCCGGTTCGTCGTCTGCACCGGGGGAGAGCCGCTCCTCCAGCTCGACGCCGCGTTGCTCGACGCCCTCCACGCCCAGGGATTCGATGTGGCGGTCGAAACCAACGGCACCGTGGCCCCTCCGCCCGGCATCGACTGGCTCTGCGTGAGCCCCAAGGCGGGCGCCTCGCTCATCGTGCGGGAGGGGAACGAGCTCAAGCTGGTCTACCCTCAGGACGGCGCCGAGCCGGAGCGATTCGAGGCCCTCGGCTTCGATCACTTCTTCCTTCAGCCGATGGACGGCCCCGCCCGGGACGCCAACACCGCC
>CAYPAE010000005.1:10459-16972 GCA_964408595.1 uncultured Gemmatimonadaceae bacterium
CATGCACGGTTACTCCGACCGCATCAATCACGCGTTCGCCTTCGCGGCGAAGTACTATGGGGTGGCGGCACCGGTGGGGTCCGGGATGGATTATCTTGCCCACCCGGCTAACGTCGCCATCATTCTCGCCCGCTACGGCTGCGAACAGGTGACCATCGTCGGCGGCATCCTCCATCACGTGCTGGAGGAGGCGAGCCCCGACCGCCGCCCGGCGCTCGAGCGGAAGATCGCGGACAAGTTCGGACCGGTCGCGCTCGCCATCGCCCGGGACGCCCTGGAGCCCAAGTACGACCGCCGCGGCGCCGAGCGCGCCTGGCAGCCCTGCAAGCAGGAGTATCTGAGCCAGCTCGCCACGGCCGAGCCGCGGGCGCTCGACGTCTGCGTCGCCGACGAGCTCCATACCTGCGGCTCCACCATCACCGCCCTCCAGCGGCTCGGGGTGGAGTATCTCCGCGCCCTGTCGCGCGCGGGCTCGGAGCAGACCATCTGGTGGTACCGATCGATGCTGGAAGTGCTGGACGCCCGGGCGGACTGGCCGCGCCGGGAGATGCTGTTGGAGCTGCGGCTGCTGAGCACCGACCTGGTGCGCAGCCTCCGGCTCAGCGAGGAGGAGCTGTGAGGTTGAGGCCGTGGTGGGGATTGGGAGTGCTGCTCGCCGCCGCCTGCGTGCCGGGCGCCAAGGCGCCGGAGCCGCTCAACCCGGTTCGGTTCCTTCTCATCAACGACGTCTATGTCGCCGACACGCTCTCCGACGGCACCGGCGGGCTCGCCCGCGTGGCCACGGTGCGGAACCGGCTGGCGGACCAGGGGACGGTGCTGTTCGTGCTCGCCGGCGACTTCCTGGGCCCGAGCCTCCTCACCAAGTACTACGGCGGACGCCAGATGGTGGAGGCGCTGAACGCCGCCAAGCTCGACTACGCCAGCTTCGGCAATCACGAGTTCGAGCTGCCCCGGGACACGCTGATCGCCCGGATCGGCGAGTCGTCCTTCAAGTGGCTCTCGACCAACTGCATCCTCGCCGACGGCAACCGGTTTCCCAAGGTGCTGCCCTGGGACACCGTGCGGGTGTCGGGTCATCTGGTGGGCTTGTTCGGCCTCACCCTCGCGGGCGCCTACCGGAGCTACGTGCGCTGTGCCAACCCGGACAGCGCCGCGAAGGTCGCGGTGGACAGCCTGACCGCGCTCAAGGCGGATCTGATCGTCGGCCTCACCCATCAGAACGTCGAATCCGACCGCGACCTGCTCGCCCGCGAGCCGCGGATCGACCTCATCCTGGGCGGCCACGAGCACGAGGCACACGACTCGGTGGTCTCCGGCAGGCACGTGCTCAAGGCCGACGCCAACTCGCGCTCGGCGCAGTTCGCCACGCTGTGGGGCGGCAAGGAGAAGTGGCGTCAGGCGGTGGGTCTCGTCGCCATCGACTCCCGGCTCCCGGACGACACCGCGACCGCCCGGGTCGGCGAGGCGTGGGCCGACAGCTTGCGGAAGCGGCTCGGCCCCGAGCGCTCCGTCGCCACGGCGGAGGCCTCGATCGACGCGCGGGATGCGGTGTCCCGCCGGCGCGAGTCGGCCCTCGGCGCGCTGGTGACCGACGCCCTTCGCACCGGCACCGGGGCCGACGTGGCGCTCCTCAACGCCGGCGCGATGCGGCTCGACGACGTCATCCCCGCGGGGCCCATCAGCAACTACCAGCTCGAGAGCATCTTCCTCTTCGCCGACGAGACCCGGATCGTCACCTTCCCGCTCTCCGGGAGCCGGCTCCGCGAGGTGCTGGAGCAAGGGGTGTCGGACGCGTCGCTCGGCAAGGGAGGCTTCCTGCAGGCGGCGGGGGTGGGGTTCACCTTCGACCGCTCCCGGGCGTCGGGGAGTCGGCTGGTGGGCGACCTCCGGCGGGCCGGCGGGGGCGTCATCGGACTCAGCGACACCGTGAAGGTGGCGATGGCCACCTATCCGGCGTGCGATGGCGGAGACGGCTACAAGATTCCCGAGGCGGCGGAGAGCTGTGGCCAGGCGGCCTCCGCACCCCGGGCGGCGGACCTGCTGATCCGCTACCTCTCCGACTCGCTCGGAGGCAGGATCACCGTGCCGGCGAGCGGCCGGATCGTGGAGGCGGGCTCCAACCCAGGGTGAGCGGCCGCCGTCTCCCTTCAACTCGCGGGTCCGGGTATTATAGGACATGGCTTCCACGCCAGCCGCTCTCACCAGTCTTCCAAGTGCTTTTGCCGCAGCGTGCCGGCTCTCTCGAACGGAGGGGGAGCTGTTCGAGCGCTGCCGCGTGGCGCTGGTCCGGCGCTTCCAGAGCGAGCAGATCTGGTTCGGGCTGGTCTCGCCCACCGAGAGCATCCCCCGCGTCGGTCCCCAGGAGGAGTTCGCCGACGCGGTCGAGGTCGCCCGGCTCGGGAGCGGTGAGACCGAGGTCATCATCCACGCCGACCCCGCCGTGGTCGGCGAGATGCGGGCGGTGGCGATGCCGCTCGCGCTCGGGCTCAGCGTGGTGCTCGAGCTTCGGAGCATCCTCCTCGAGCGGCAGGCGGCGCTCGACGACGCGGTCTTCCAGCTCCGGGCGCTGCGGCAGGTGGCCCGGCTGCTCTCCTCGGTGCACTCCATCGAGGAGACCGAGCAGCTGATCCTGGACTTCATGGCGGAGGTCTTCTTCGCCTGGTGGGCCTGCCTCTACCGCCCGGAGGCCACGGTCTATGCGCCGAAGGTCTTCCGCTCGCTCAACGATCGCCTCCGCCCCGCCCCCATAGACAAAGCCGCTCTCGACCTGACCCTGCCGGCCGGCAGCGCCTCGAGCGGCGCGGACGACGTCTCCGTCGCCTCACTGGTCGGCCCCGGCGCCGAGCTGGTGGTGCCGCTCGACGCGGGCGCCGAGCGCATGGCGGTCCTGGTGCTGGGCTCCCGCATCAGCGACAAGCGGTACGGGCGGGCCGAGCTGGAGCTGGCGGGGACGCTCTCGTTCGCCGCGGCGATTGCGCTCAAGAACTCGGAGCTGGTGGAGCAGCTCCACAGTGCCGCCACCACCGACGAGCTGACCGGGCTGTACAACCGCCGGGCCCTGGAGGAACGGCTCGGGGCCGAGATCTCCCGGAGCCTGCGGCACCAGCTCCACACCAGCGTGCTCCTGCTGGACCTCGATCGCTTCAAGGTGGTGAACGACACCATGGGTCACGCCGCGGGCGACCGGCTCCTCATTCAGGTCGCCCGCATCCTCGGGCAGCAGTGCCGCGCGCTCGACGTCGTCGGCCGGCTCGGCGGCGACGAGTTTCTCGTGATCCTGCCGATGACCAAGCCGGCCGAGGCGCAGGTGTTCGTGGCGCGGGTCCAGAAGAGTCTGCACGAGCTGGAGAAGAACAGCCCCGAGTTCGGTCCTTGCACCCTCAGCATGGGCATCGCGGAGTCGCCGCGGCACGGCACGACGGTGAGCAGCGTTCTCGCCGCCGCCGACACGGCCCTCTACAAGGCCAAGCGGGCCGGACGAAACGCCGTCGAGGTCGCGGACGGTTAGGACGATGGCCCACCCCGAGTTTACCCTGCTCGGCGACGCCGTCTGGCTGGACTTCGTCAACTCCGCCCGGGGGCGCACCCCTACCCCGCCCGACCTTCTGCCCGACGCGGCCGCGTTCACCCGCTGGGCCCACGCCCAGCGTCTGATGCAGCTCAACGGCGGCGCTCCCTACCCCGTCATCCGCCAGTTCCGGCAGCAGCTGACCGTCCTCGCCGAAGCCCTGGATGCCGGCCTTCAGCCGCCCGCCGGGGCGATCGCCGCGATCAACGCCGTGCTCGCCGGGAGCACTGGAAGCCATCGGCTCACCCGGGTCGGCGGCGAGTGGCGCCTCCAGTTCGCGCCGACCCAGGCGTTGGCGCCGCTGGAGGCGATCGCGCGCTCGGCTGCCACCACCCTCGCCGATCCCACGGTCATGGTCCGCCGCTGCGCCGGCGAGACCTGCTCGCTGTACTTCACCGATTCGTCCCCCCCGCGGAGCCGGCGGTGGTGCACCGCCGCCATTTGCGGCACCAACCTGCGAGTCGAGCGGCGACGAGGTCCGCTCCGCTGACTGGGCCCGACCCGCGAGTCGCGTTCGACCGCACCCGCGAGGCCATCGGTCCGCGCTATCGCCTGGAGCGCATCGTCGCCTCCTCGGCCGAGCGGGTGCTCTTCGAGGCGCACGACGAGGTCCTGAAGCGCCGGGTCGGCGTGCGGATCAACTTCTATCTCGACGACGCCGTCCGCGCGTGGTTCATGCGGGAATCGGAGGCGCTGGGCCGGCTCGACGATCCGGGGATTCTGCACGTCTACGACGCAGGCCAGGTCGGCGACCTCGCCTACCGGATCGGGAAGTGGGTGGACGGCGAGGGACTCCAGGAGGCGGTGCGCCGCGGCCCCAGGCCGATACCGACGGTGTTCGCGCTGGCGCGCGACCTCCTCGGCGCGCTGGAGCACTCGCATCTGCACGGGATCATCCTCCGCGGGATCTCACCGCTCTCGGTGCTGGTGAGTGCCGGCGGCCGGGCGACCGTCACCGACCTGCGCTACTGCAGCTACTGTTTGTCCGCCGTGCCGCCGGGCGCAGCGCCGCCGGCGCCGAGCTTCATGGCGCCCGAGATCCGGGAGGGGGCCGTGGGGGATCCCGCCTCCGACATCTACACCGTCGGGGCGATCCTCTACTTCGCCGTCACCGGCCAGGAGCCTGCGCTCGACCCGCGGCAGGTGCGCCGGCCCACCGAGCTGCGCCCCACCTGCCCCCGGGTGATAGAGCGGATCGTGCTGCGGGCGCTCCAGCTCGAGCCCGAATCGCGTTACTTCACCGCCGCCGAGATGCTGGAGGACTTCGCCTCGGACGCCGGCACCTACGACATCGCTCCACCCACCCTGGGCGGTGCGGCGGTGTCGCCCAACGAGGATCGAGCTCGGTGGGAAAAGCGGCTTCGGCGGGCGCTGGGCGACGACTACGAGCTCCTCGAGCTGCTCGGCACCGGCGGCTTCGGCCGGGTCTACCGGGTGCGCGACCTCCACCTCGAGCGCCTGGTCGCGCTCAAGGTGCTGCATCCGTCGCTGACCCAGGATCCCAGCGTCGTGGAGCGCTTCCGCCGCGAGGCCCAGCTCGCGGCCAAGCTCGACCACCCGAACATCGTGAACATCTACGACATCGGCGGCCGGTCGGGGCTGATCTGGTACACGATGGAGCTGATCGGCGGCCCCAGCCTGGCGCAACTGGTGGAGCGAGACGGGCCGCTGCCGCTGGACAAGGTGCTCAGGCTGCTCCGGGAAGGACTCTCCGCCCTGGCCCATGCGCACGGGTTCGGGCTGGTCCATCGCGACATCAAGCCGGAGAACCTGCTGATCGCCGGTGACGGGAGCCTCCAGATCACCGACTTCGGCCTTGCCCTGGCGCTTCGGGGAAAGTTCGGGGGCGCCACGAGCCAGAGCGGCACCCCGCAGTTCGCCAGCCCCGAGCAGCTCCTGGGAGAGCGGGTGGACCAGCGATCGGACCTCTACAGCCTGGCGGCGGTCGCCTACTACGCCCTGCTGGGCCGGCCTCCCTTCCCCGGGCTGACTCCGGAGCAGGTGCTCGCAAAACAGACCACCAACCAGCTGCCCGATGCCACGGAGAAGCGGGAGGACGTCAGCGAGGGGCTGGAGCAGGTCCTCGCTCGCGCCCTCTGCGCTGACGTCGAAGCCCGCTACCCTTCGGCCGCCGAGTTCCTCCAGGCGGTGAACCGGGCGACCGATCCCAGCTCCAGGGAGCCGGTCGCCGACTGGGCCCGGGCGGCCGCCCGGTGGCTCCGCGGCTCCCCCCTTGACTAAACGTCGCCGCTGTACAGATTTGTCCCCGCGATTGCCCCTTCGGAGCTCCTAAAGAGTCAACATTGGGATTCTAAGACCCGAGATCCTCGCTTGCGGGTCTTTCATTTTTTATGACGCGGGACAGGCCTGCGCTCATAAAAACTCGGTGCGCCGGCAACCCCGGCCCCGACGCAGTCACACAACAACGGAGTAGGACATGGCTCGCACCCTCGGCACCGTGAAGTGGTTCAACGACGCAAAAGGTTTTGGTTTCATCACTCCGGAGAATGGGGACAAGGATTGCTTCGTCCACCATACCGCCATCAAGGCGGACGGCTTCCGCAGCCTCGCCGAGGGTGACCGGGTGGAGTTCGACATCGTGCAGGGTGCGAAGGGCCCCGCCGCCGAGAACGTCACCAAGGTCAAGTAGGACGGTAGACCTTCAAACGAGACGGGCCGCCCATCCGGGCGGCCCGTTTCGCTCTCCCTCCATTGGTGAGCCGTGACCGACTTGCGCGAGCGGCTTCACGCCAGCGTGGCAGACCGCTACCGCATCAAGCGTATCCTCGGACGCGGTGGTATGGCAACGGTGTTCCTGGCTCACGACCTGAGGCACGACCGCCCGGTCGCGTTCAAGGTTCTCCATCCCGAGCTCGCCGCCACCCTGGGTCCCGACCGCTTCCACCGCGAGATCCTGCTCGCCGCGCGGCTCCAGCATCCCCACA
>CAYPAE010000006.1:0-16182 GCA_964408595.1 uncultured Gemmatimonadaceae bacterium
GGGTGGACGGTGTGGTGAACCGGCTTCCGCTCGAGGCCGGTCCTCGTCTCCTTCGGCGGATCATGCAGGCGATCGTCCCTGTCGGCCTCCTCTTTGCCGGCATCGGTCTCGTGGGCTATGAGACCTCGCTGCCTGTCGCCCTGATGATCCTGGTCTCCACCATGGCCGGAGGGGTGCTCCTGGTCGCGGGAGGGCAGTTCCAGAGCGAGCAGCGGTTCGGGGTCTCCCTCGCGCTCAACCAGAGCCCGAACCTGATCCTGCTGCTGTCCGCCCTCTGGGTCGTGTTGGCGGGCGCCCGTGGCGCCGAGGCGCCGCTGCTGGTCTGGACGGCCGGCTTCGTCGCGACGGCGGCCGCGGGCTGGTGGGTGCTCTTCCGCGAGCGCCACGCGAAGCCGTACCGCTCGGTCACGTTCCAGTGGAGCGAGTCGCTCGCGATCGCCGGGCTGAGCGCGGCGGGATTGCTTCTCATCCAGCTCGAGCGCCTCCTCATTCCCCACCTGCTCCCACTGCACGACCTCGCGACCTACGGTGTGCTCGCGGCGATCGTCGGATCTCTCTTCCGGGTGCTGCAGATGGGTGTCGGCTATTCGCTGCTGCCGCGCCTGCGCGCGGCGCCCGGGGTGCTCGAGCGCCGGCGGTTGATCGCGAAGGAGATCCGCCTCGTCATCGCGATCGTGATGCTGGGCTCGGTGGCGATCTGGATCGCGACGCCGCAGGTGGAGCGCTGGTTCCTCGGCGGAAAGTACCACCTGCCGGCGGCGCTGGTGCTGGCCGCGCTGGTCACCGGAGTCGCGAAGATCGTGAACGGCTTCGCGCAATCCGCCGTATCGGCGCTGGCCGACGCCCGCGAGCTCTCGGTGGTGAGCGTGCTGGGTTGGGTCGCGGTGGCGATCGCGGTCGCTGGGGCGATCGCGGGGGCCCGTTGGGGATTGCCGGGCGTCATCTACGGCGTCGGCATCGGATGGCTGGTGCGTGCCTCCACCGCGCTCTACATGACCGCGCGCCATCTCCGCCTGCCGGCGACGGCTCCCGCCGTGACGTCATGAGCGCAGAGTGGGCGGTGGCGCTGTTCCAGAAGTCGGTGCTCAAGCAGGCGAAGTACCGCAGGATCACCGCGCTGATGGATGACCCGGTGGGTCGGCGGTGCCTCGACATCGGCGCCGACAACGGGGTGATCAGTCTCCTGCTCCGGCGCCGCGGCGGCCGCTGGGCCAGCGCGGATCTCGACGAGCACACGGTGGCGTCCATCCGGGAGCTGGTGGGCGACGACGTGCATCGCCTCGACGGCGCCGGCACGCCCTTCCCCGACCAGGCATTCGACCAGATCGTCGTGGTGGACTATCTCGAGCACATCGCCGACGACGCCCGGTTCGCGGACGAGCTCGCCCGCATCCTGAAGCCCGGCGGCCGGGTCATCGTCAACGTGCCCCATCTCAAGCCGCGGTCGCTGGTGAACCGGCTCCGCCACGCGGTCGGCCTCACCGACGAGTGGCACGGACATCTGCGCCCGGGCTACAGTCTCGAAGGGATTCGGGCGCTGCTCGGACCGCGTTTCGTGATCGAGCAGTCCGTGACGTACTCCAAGGCCTTTTCGGAGCTGCTGGATACCGCGCTGAACGGTCTCTACCTCGCGCTGCAGCGCGGCGCCGGCGACTCCCCGGGCTCCTCCAAGGGCACCGTCGTCACCCAAGCCGACATCCGTAAGCACCGCAAGCAGTTCCTGCTCCTCTCCGGGCTCTATCCGTTGCTCTGGGCCATCTCCCGGCTCGACGCCCTTCTCTGGCTGCAGCCGGGCTACAAGCTGATCGTGCGGGCCCGCCTGGCGGACTGAGTCGCGCTGCGGGTCTCCGGCCACCCGGATACATTCCACCAACCTTCCCATTCATAGCGCCGGGCCGAGCCCTCCGACCGGCGGGCCGGACATCCGTGGTCAGCCGAGCGAGCGCAATGACGACCCGCCCCACCAAGGCCGCGCTTCTCAGCTCCACGTTCACCGGCTTGACCTCCCAGTACTTCGGCACGCTGACCCAGGGACTGGTGCAGCTCGGCGTGCTGGCGGTGCTGGCGCGTCTCCTCTCGCCGGCCGACTTCGGCCTCGTGGGACTGGCGACGGTGTTCATCGGACTCGCCGCGCTGCTCGCCCAGTTCGGGATCAGCGTCGCGATCGTCCGCCAGCCGGCGCTGACCCAGCGGGACGTCCGGGCGGCCTACACCCTCGCGCTCGCACTGGGACTCGTCGTCACCATCCTCGTCGCCGCCGCCGCGCCGCTCCTGGCCGGCCTGTTCAGGAATCCCGGGCTGACCGGCGTGCTGCGGACGCTCAGTCTCACCTTCATCCTTGGCAACCCGAGCGCGGTGGCGGAGGCGCTGCTCGAGCGGCAGATGGCCTGGGGCCGCCTCATGTGGGTCAACCTCGCCGCGTTCCTGCTGGGATATGCGCTCACCGGGTGCCTGCTGGCCATGCAGGGGTACGGGGCCTGGGCGCTGGTCGGGAGTCAGCTGGCGCAGACGCTGCTGCGGACCATTCTCTTGCTTTGGACCAGCCCCCATGCCAAGCGCCCGCTGGTCGCCGGCGGCGAACTCCGCACCCTCGCCCGCTTCGGCGGTGGCTACACTCTGGCACGACTCTTCAACTATGGGGCTCAGCAGGGCGACTACCTGATGGTCGGCCGGGTGCTGGGCGTGGCGCCGCTCGGGTTCTACACCCGCGCGTTCAAGCTGATGCAGCTGCCGGCGACGTACTTCGCCGCGGTGATCGCGAAGGTGCTCTTCCCCATCATGGCGCGGGTGCAGGGCGAGCTGGACCGCCTCCGGTTGGCCTACCTGACCGGCTCGGCGGTAATCGCGATCGTGACGGCGCCCCTCAGCGCGCTGATGATCGTGACCGCGCCCGAGATCGTGGGCGTCGTGCTCGGCCCGCGCTGGCAGCCAACGGTTGCGCCCTTTCAGGTCCTCGCCGCCGGCGTCGTCTTCCGCAACGCCTTCGTCATGGCGTACTGCCTCGACGGCGCGCTCGGCGACATGCGGAAGCGGATGGTCCGCGACTTCATCTACGCGACCGCGGTCCTCGTCGGGAGCGCGCTGGGCGTGCGGTACGGGCTGGTCGGCGTCGGCGGGGGCGTCCTGGCGGCCATCGTCATCAACTACATCGTCGCGGCGCGGATGAGCCTGCACCTGCTCGCGAGCTCGGGTCGCGAGTATCTCCGCTCGCAGTGGCCGGGCTTCTGCTTCGGACTCGCGGCCGCCGGGATCGCGATTCCGGTTCGTCTGGGGCTCCAGCGGCTCGGCGGGTCCCCTCCGGCGATCCTGACGATCACCTGCCTGGCGACGGTCTCGGTTCTGGCCGCCGCGATCGTGCTCCGGCCGCGGCTGGTCGGCAGCTACGGTCTCGTCGCGCTCCGGCTCGGCGGTACCGCGATGCTCGCCCACCTTCCCGCCCGCGGGTTCGGCTGGGTGGGCCCTCTCTCCCGCCAGCTGGCCCGCCGCATGGTGAGCTCGAGCGTCTGATGCGCTTCTTCGCCTTGCCCCCGATTCGCCGGCTGGGCGGGGTGCTCGCGGCGTCGGGATTAGTCGCGATCCTCCAGCTCACGCTGTTCACCAATCCCGGGCAGGCGGTGTTCTCCGCGCGGACGCCACTGCTCTGCGTCGTCTGCGGGGATCAGGGCGGCGCCGACGTCATTCTCAATCTCCTGCTCTTCATCCCGATGGCGACGGGGCTGAGGCTGCTCGGCTGGCCGTGGCGCCGGGTCGTGATGATGTCGGTGTCGTTGTCCTTCGCCGTGGAGTTTCTCCAGTTCTACGTCGTGCCCGGTCGAGATGCATCGCTCAGCGATCTGCTCACCAACACCACGAGCGCCGCGATCGCCGCCGCGATCGCGCCCCATCTCGGACGCCTTCTCGCGCCCGACCGGGCGCTTGCCCGCCGCCTCTTCTTCGGCTCGGTCGCTCTGTGGCTCGGGGTCCTCACCTTCTCCGCGCTTGCCACGATGCCGTGGGTCCCGTCGGGCCGGCTCCGGAATGACTGCACCCGGAGTTTCGACCGGGCCGACATTTTCACCGGTACGGTGCGATCGGTCGTGATGAACGGCGTCCCGCTCCCGTGCGACGACGAGCTTCCCGGTGTCGTGCCGTTGCGGGAGGCGATGAGCCGGGGCGAGGTCACGCTCGACGTCGTGGTGCTCTCCGGGAACCCGACCGGCGGCCGGACGCTGATCCACGCGGTGCGGGCGCCCAGGGGATTCCTCCTGGTGCTCGCCCAGGATGGCCGGTCCGCCGCCTTCAGCGCGCCGACCGCGGGGCTGCGCCTCTGGCTCTATTCGCCGATCCTACGGTTGCCGAAGGCGTTTCCGCCGAAGGAGGGCATTCCCGTCGAGCTGCACGCGGGCATCCACGACCGGCGGATGTGGATCTCCTCGAATCATTCGGGGAGGCGGCAGATGGTGGAGCTGGCGCTGAGCCCGTCGCACGGATGGAGCGCGATCCTGCCGTGGGGCATTCAGCTCGGCCGTCGCCTCCGCGTGGCTACCGCGCTCTGGATCGGAGCCCTCATCCTCCCCACGGCCTACTGGGCGGGGTTTATCAGGCATTCGATGTGGGGACTGGGAGGGATCGTCGCGGCGCTGGTCGCCGGATTGGGGGTACTGCCCTCCCTGACCGGTTACGCCCCGGCCCACTGGTCGGAGTGGCTGGGGGGGTTCCTCGGGGCGGCCCTCGGGTGGGCCCTCCACCGGTCCGCGGCTTATCTTCAGAGCCGATGCGGCTCTCCTTCCATCAGCGCATACTCCTCATCCTGATCTGCCTCGGCGCGGTACCGACGGCGGCGGCGATCCTGGGCTGGGGTCTCACCATCCGATCCGCCACCCCGGCCGCGGGACCTCGCCAGGCGCTGGAGGAGGTGGGCGCGACGGGCCGCGTGCTGCTCCGGACCCTCGACTCGACCGACCTCGCTCCCGACGAGAAGGCGGCGCTTTCGGCGCACGCCGGGACGCTCAACACCGCGATCGGGCAGTTCCAGCGCGCGGAGACCTACGGCCGCTACTACTACGCCGGCCTGGGCCTGGCGGTATTCCTGCTGGGCGCCGCGGCGCTCTACGCCTCGATCAGACTCGGCGGCCACCTCTCGCGCCAGTTGAGCCGGCCGATCGAGGAGCTGATCGGCTGGACCGGCCACATCAGACGAATGGAGCCGCTCCCTCCCGACAGTCCGCGGCGCGGCACACCGGAGTTCGCCGCGCTACGCACGGCGCTCAGAGAGATGGCGACGGCGATGGAGCGCGGGCGGGCCCAGGAGATCGAGGCGGAGCGGCTGCGCGCCTTTCGGGAGACCGCCCGGCGCGTGGCGCACGAGATGCGGAACCCGCTGACGCCGATTCGGCTGGCCGTCGCGCAGCTCGCTCGCTCCTCCACGCCCGCCACGCCCGCCACGCAGGAGGCGATCGAGGTGCTCACCGCAGAATCAGGACGGCTGGAGCAGCTGGCGCGCGAGTTCACCGAGTTCGGGCGGCTGCCCGAAGGACCGGCGGCGCCGGTGGATCTCGTCGAGCTGCTGGAGGAGCTGGTGCGCACCTCGATTCCACCCACCATGACGACTCGCCTCGCGCTCGATCCCTCGACTCCGGTCCTCCAGGGACACTACGATCCGTTGCGGCGGGCGTTCAGCAACATCCTGCGGAACGCCGTCGAGGCCTGCGGCGGCGAGGGCGAGCTCGAGATCTCCGCGAGACCCGAGGGCGGCGACGCGCGGGTCGCCATCCGCGACCACGGACCCGGGATCCCGCCGGAGCTCGAGGGGCGGATTTTCGACCCCTACTGCACCGGCAAGGAAGGCGGGACGGGCCTCGGACTCGCGCTCGCCAAACAGACCGTCGAGCTGCATCGGGGCGCCATCGGCGTCGAGCACACCCCGGGCGGCGGGGCCACCGTCGTGGTGAGGCTCCGCGGTCTGTGAAGGCGGCGTCCGGCCAGATCCTGCTGGTGGACGACGAGGCCAACATCCGACGGATGCTGGGCGCCCTGCTCCGCGACGAGGGGTTCACCGTGGTCGAGGCGGCCAACGGCAACGCGGCGCTGCTGACGGTGGATCAGGCCGACCCCGACGTCATCCTCCTCGACCTCCTCATGCCACCGGGTCCCGACGGACTGGAGACGCTGGCCCGCCTGCGCGAGCGGGGCAGGCTCACGCCCGTCATCATGATGAGCGGCAAGGCGCAGCTCACCGACGCGGTGCGCGCGGTGAAGCTGGGCGCCTTCCAGTTCCTGGAGAAGCCGCTCACGCCCGAGGCAGTACTGGTCACGGTCCGTGCCGCGCTGGAGCTGGATCGGACCAGAGCCCAAAATCGCGCGCTCCAGGCCGAGCTGGCCCGACGGGCAAATCTCATCGGCGACAGCCCCGCGATGCAGCAGGTGCGAGCGCTGATCGAGCGGGTCGGTCCAACCGAGGCGCGCGTGCTCGTCACCGGCGAATCGGGCACCGGCAAGGAGCTGGTGGCCGCGGCGGTGCACACGGCGAGCCGCCGGGCCAACCGGGCGTTCGTCACGGTGAACTGCGCGGCGATCCCGCGCGACCTGGTCGAGTCGGAGATGTTCGGCCACGAGCGCGGCGCCTTCACCGGCGCGACCGAGCGGCGCCTCGGCCGCTTCGAGCTGGCGCACGACGGCACGCTTTTCCTCGACGAGATCGGCGACCTGAGCGCCGAGGCTCAGGCCAAGCTGTTGCGGACGCTGGAGACGGGAGAGCTGCAGCGAATCGGCGCGGAGACGTCGCTGCGGACCGACGTCCGCGTGGTGTCGGCCACGAACCGGCGGCTCGAGGACGAGGTCTCGGCCGGCACCTTCCGGGAGGATCTCTTCTTCCGGCTGAACGTCTTTCCGATTTCGCTCCCGCCGCTGCGGGAGCGGCTCGAGGACATCCCGGCCCTCGTCGCCCATCTGGCGGAGCGGGTGCGCCCCAGGCAAGCGGTGGCGTTCACGCCGGCGGCGTTCGACGCGCTGAGCTCCTACTCGTGGCCCGGCAACGTCCGGGAGCTGGCGAATCTGGTCGAGCGGCTCAGCATTCTCTGCGGCCCCACCGTGGACGCCGGCGCGGTGCGTGGAGTGCTCCGCGGCGGACCCTCCGTGCCCGTGCCTTCGGGTACCCTCGGTCCGCCGCTGTCCGAGGCGCTGGACGAATTCGAGCGGGGCATGATCACCGCGGCGATGGCGCAGGCGGAGGGGAACGTCGCGGAGGCGGCGCGCGTGCTGCACACCGATCGCGCCAATCTCTACCGCCGGATGCGCCGGCTCGGGATCGAGAAGACCACGGAGGAGGGAGACGCGTGAGACCGCTCGCCGCATTGCTCCTCCTGCTGGCGTTGCCCCCTGCCCTCCGGGCCCAGGACAGCGTGATCGTGATCGATCCCGACGCCCCGGCCACCGACAGCCTGGAGCGGGTCGGCCCGCCTCCGGAAGTCGTGGCCGAGCTCATCGAGTTCTACAACGACTCGACCACCACCCGGGTGCAGGGCGACGTCACCTTTCCATCCGGCAGCAGGTTCGACGGTCGGCTGGCGCTCCACCGCGGAAATCTCCGGATCGCTGGAAGGGTGGAAGGCCCCATCGCGGTGGCGAACGGCACCCTGCACCTCCTGCCGGGCGCGGATGTGCGGGGAGACATTCTGGTGATCGGAGGCAGGCTCATCCGCGCGGCGGGCGCCCGCCACGAGGGGCGGCAGCGGGTCTTCTGGGACGCGGCGCCGGTGGCGCGAACCGACGACGGGCTGCTCGAGATTCGTGAGCGGAGGCGCCCGATCGGCGATCTGGCGGCGGCTCGAACCAGCTTCCAGACCGGCAAGGTGCGGACGACGCTGCTGCTCGCGACCGGCGGGACCTACAACCGCATCGAGGGCCTTCCGATCGTCTTCGGCCCCACGTTCGACCTCCGCACCGGAAGGCGCTCGGCGCTCAAGCTCGATCTTCGGGGCATCCTCCGCACCGCGGGGAGCGAGACCGGGCTCGCGGACTTCGGCTATCAGGCGCGCGGTGAGTTCCGGCTGGGCCGCTTCGGTGTCGCCGGCCGGGTGTACAGCGAGCTGACGCCGATGGAGGACCATCCGCTCTCGCCCAGCGAGGCGGGGTGGTCGGCCTTCCTGCTGCAGCGGGATTACCGCGACTACTTCGACCGCCGGGGATTCGGCGGACTGGCCTGGGCGGACCTGACCCGCCGGCTCCGGCTCGAGGTCTCACGCCGCCGAGACGAGGAGCGCTCGGTGCGCGCCACGGATCCCTGGTCGCTATTCCGCAACAGCGATCGTTGGCGGCAGAATCCGCTCATCGACGACGGACACTACATCACGACCGGGGTCCAGGTCGATTTCGATACCCGGAACGAGCGCTATCTGCCCAGCACCGGCTGGCTCATCCGGGCCCGCTTCGAGCATTCGAGCAGCGGCGACGTCGCGCCAGTGCTGCTGCCCAGACTGGTCCGGCCCGAGCTGCCGCTGGGCCGGCGCTATGCGTTCGACCGGCTCTTCTTCGACGTGCGGCGCTATTCGCGGATCACCCCTTCGCTCCGGGTGAACGCCCGGCTCCGCGCCGAGGGATGGGTGGGAGGCGACCGGTTCCCGGTGCAGCGGCGGGTCTCGCTCGGCGGGCCCGATCTCCTGCCGGGCTACGATTTCCGCGCCTTTACTTGCGCACCGAGCGGATTCACCGATCCATCTCTGCTCGCCCTCTGCGACCGGGTGGTCACCGCGCAGGTCGAGGTTCGCACCAGGCTTGGCCTCAACCTGGGCTTCCGCACCCGGGACGGCGAGAACCGCAGCGGCCGTTTCATTGGGATCGAGGAAGCGGATCTGGTCTTGCTCGCCGATGCTGGCAAAGGCTGGCTGGCGGGAAGTGGACCGGGCCAGGTCCCGGTGAACCGGATCCCGTCGTTCGACGAATGGAAGGTGGACGTCGGCATCGGGCTCGACGCCGGTGAGATCGGCGCATACATCGCGAAGGGAGTCTCCGAGGACGAGTCGGTGAAGTTCCTGGTCCGGCTCCAGCGCCGATTCTAGTGGCCGAGTTTCTCCTCCATCCTCCCGGACCGCCCCCACGGCGGATCTGGGCTCTCACCGCGATCGCGGCGGCCCTGACGCTGCTCCCCGTCGCGGCCCCTCGGGTGGGACATGCGCAGGCGGGGAACTCCGTCCGCCTCGAGGTGCGGCTGACGCCCGACTCGGCGCCGAGGGGCCAGCGCGCGCCGGTAGTGCGGTCAGACAACCTCCTGGGCGACGGCCGCTGGCTCTCCACGCTCCGCTCGGGACTGCCGGTGCGCCTGCACTACCGCGTCGAGGTCTGGCGCTCGCGGAACGGGTGGCTGGACCAGCTCACCCGCCAGGTCTACTGGGACGTCGTCCTGCGGCACGAGCCATTGCTCGACCAGTACACCATGCTGACCATCTTCGGCAGCCGGGTGCAGGAGCGTCGCTACGCCACCCTGGACGCGCTCACCGCCGCGCTCGCCTTCGCCTACCAGATCAACGTGAGCCCCGCCGAGGCCGGCAGCTACTACTACACCACCACGCTGGAGGTGTCCACCCTCTCGGACTCAGACCTGGACGAGCTGGAGCGATTTCTGGAGGGCGATCTGGAGGGGGCACGCGGACGGGAGGGGCTCGGCGATGCCCTGGGGCGCGGGGCGACCCGGTTCCTGCTCCGGCTCGCGGGGCTGCCGAGCCTGAGGCTGGAGGCGAGGACCCAGCGGTTTGCGGTTCGATAGTCTGTCCCCGCCGCCGTCAGGCCTGGGTGACCACCCCGCCCAGTGCCTTCAGCGCCTCGTCGCCGTAGAACAGCTTGATGTACTTCGCCTGCTGCCAGGAGAGCCGTCGCACCGCCCACGAGAGGTGGACGAAGTGCGGCTCCCGCGGCACCGCCCACGGATGCATCCCGCACTCTTGCGGCAGGTGATTTCCCTTCCGGGTGTTGCAGCTGCTGCAGGCGGTCACCACGTTGGTCCACTCGTTGTCCCCGCCGCGCGAAAGGGGAACCAGGTGGTCGCGGGTCAGGCACTCGCGGTGGCGCAGCTCGCCGTGGCCCCGGTGGCAGTACTGACACCGGTAACCGTCACGGGCGAAGAGAAATGTGTTGGTGACCTGGCGACGGAAGCGGCGGGGGACGTGCACGAACCTGACGAGCCGGATGATCGCCGGTTTGGGCAAAGTGAGTCGTTCACTGCGAACGACGTCGCCGCTGTCCGACTCGACGATCTCCGCCTTGCCCTCGATCACGAGGCGCAGCGCGCGCCGGACCGGGACCATGGTCAACGGTTCGAATGAGGCGTTCAACGCCAGGCACCGCACGCGATCTCTCCGCAGCGGAACGGTGGATGGATGCAGGAATCCCGCCCCACTCGCCCCGAGGCCGGGACGGGTCCGGCGGGAAAGGACAGGCGGCCCACACTGCAGAGACCGGGCCATTGTGTCCAAGAATCGTAACCGGCCGTCACGTGAGCGGCAAGCCGCTCACTTCTTGACCAGAGATTGGATCCGGTTGGCGATCGCCTCCCGGAGCCGCTGGCTCCGCGTGATGACCAGGACGGTGTCGTCCCCCGCGATCGTCCCCATGACCTCGCCCCAGCCAGCCTGATCCAGGGCCTCCGTCACCGCCCCGGCCGAGCCGCTCGCCGTCTTGAGCACGAGGAAAGGGCCGACGCCGTCCACGCTGACCAGCAGGGCCGGCAGGACCTGGGCCAGGTCGGGGCGGAGCGCCGCCCGGTGGGGATGGGCATAGTACGCGCCGCCCTGGGGGTCGGCCAATTTGGCGAGGCCCAGCTCCCGGATGTCGCGGGAGAGGGTCGCCTGGGTCACGACAAATCCCTCCCCCGACAGCGCCTCCCGAAGCTCGTCCTGGCTCTCGATCCGCCGCTCCCGGACCACGCGGAGAATCGCGGCGTGACGCTGGATCTTCATGACCGCACCGTTTCGGCTCGGTACACGTCCCTTCCTCCCACGAAAGTGGCGACCACATCGTCGCGCCCGGATTCCAGCGCCCGTTCCGTCGGAGACCCGCCGGCCGAAGCGGAGGACCGGAGCACCACACAGTCGCCCCACTTCCCCACCTCGAGGCTGCCGATCTCGCCGTCGAGCCCGAGCACCGCGGCCCCGCCGAGCGTGCACAGCGCGAGCGCCGACTCGGCGTCGAGCCCCGCGAGCGTCCGAGCCGCCCGTGCCTCCGCCAGAAGATCGAGACGCGAGACGCTCAGCACCGAATCGGTGCCCAATCCGACCCGAAGTCCATGGCTCAGAAACCCGGCGAGCGGCGCCGTTCCGTGAGCGTGCGCCGCATTGCTCAGCGGACAGTGAGCCACGGCGCATCCGCGATGCGCCAGGCGCCCGAGATCCGCCGGCCCGGCCTGAACCACGTGAATGCAGAGCGTGCGCTCACCGAGCACCCCATGCCGGTCGAGCCACTCGACCGGCGAACGCCCCGGCCCGCCGGGGATCGGTATCCCTCGCCGGCGCCAGGCCTCGGCGAAGGGACCCGATCCGCTTTCGAGCAGATTCGACTCGGCATGCGATTCCGCCAGATGCGCCGCCAGGGGGAGCCCGTCCCTCGCCGCCCACGCCGCCACCGCCGCATAGAGTGGTCCGCTCACGCTGTACGGCGCATGGGGGGAGAGCCCGAGGCGCACCCGCCCGCCCGCGAACCGGCCGAGGGCCTCCACCCTGGCCCGAAGGCCCGCGAGCGACTCCGCCATCTGCGCCGGGTGGGGGCCGAAGACTTCCTGGTACGCGATTCCCGACGCCCCGGCCTCGGCCATCGCCCGGATCACCGATCCCGAGTCTCCGGTGTCGGCGACGGTGGTCACTCCCGTCGCGTAGCAATCCGTCAGGCCGACTCGCGCGGCGACGGCGAACTCTTCGGCGCTTCGGGTTTCCTTGATCGCCCGCACCTGGCTGATCCAGGCGCCGAAATCGGGCTCCGGCGGACCGAGCTCGAAGCCGGTCAGCTCCAGATGAGTGTGGGTGTTGACCAGGCCCGGGAGCAGAATGCCGCCGGCGAATTCTTCGCCGGGGACACCCGGCGGACGCGGCACCGCGGCATCCGGACCCACTGCCTCCACCCGGCCGTCGGGGCCGAGGAGCACCGCGCCGCATTCGATCGGCGGCCCGGCGATCGGAAGCACCCAGCGGGCCGCGAGGCGGCGCGCGGGCATGCTATCGCTGCGGACTGGCTGCGGGGCCGGCGCCCCCCATCACGCCCGAGCCGCCGGGGGTGGATTGGGCGGGAGCCAGCGGCGCGCCGACGGTGTCGGCCTGCGGCACTCCGATCGCCGGCGCGGTCGAAGGCGGCTGACCGGCCACGGGCGGCGGGCCGGTCCCGCCCATCACGCCGCCGACGTTGCCGAACGGCGAATGGATCGGACAAAACCCGGTCGGCTCGGTGCCGGGGATGAACGACTCGATGTAGTGGACGTCCTTCGGGCAGAACGGCGTCGCCTTGTAGCCCGTGGTCTTGTCGATGTCGAGCGCGGAGAGCCCCGAGGGCCGGGGCCACGCGGCGGGGATCGCCCGCCGCTCGTAGACCTCGCGCATCATGGCGGTCCACGCCGGCGCTGCGAGCACGCCGCCCTGCGCGTTCGCCTTGATCTTCCGGGGCTGGTCGAAGCCAATCCACACGCCGGTGACGAGGTCCGGCGTGAACCCGATGAACCAGACGTCGAAGCCGTCGTTGGTCGTGCCGGTCTTCCCCCCGGCCGGGAAGTTGATCCGCGCCCCGACCGAGCCGACGGCCGTGCCGTGGCGGACCACGTCCCGGAGCACATCGGTCATGAGCCAGGCGTGCGCGCTGTCGAGCACGGCGACACTGCGCACCGAAGGCTGCCAGATGATCTTCCCGCTCCGATCCTCCACCCGGAGGATCGAGTTCGGCACTGTCCGCACGCCGAGATTGGCGAAGGTGGTGTACGCCGCGATCATCTCCAGCGGGATGACGTCCGCCGACCCGATGTGGATCGAGGGCACCGCCGGCACCCGCGTGCTGATCCCGAACTTGGCGGCCTCGCTCACCACCGCCTGCTCGCCGAGCTCCATGCCCAGCTTGATCGCGATGATGTTGCGAGAGAGGTACAGCGCCCGGCGCAGCGTCATCGGGCCGTCGAACTCGAGGTCGTAGTTCTGCGGCGTCCAGGGCGGCTCGTCCGGCTTGACCAGGAGGCTGAGCGAGTCGTCCACCATCACGTGCGACAGCGGGTACCCCGCCTCGATCGCGGCCGCGAACGTGATCGGCTTGAACGTCGAGCCGGGCTGCCGGAGCGCCTGCGTTGCCCGGTTGAATTTGCTGTCGCCGAAGTCGCGCCCCCCCACCATGGCGCGGATCTGGCCGGTCTTGACCTCGATCGTGACCACCAGCCCCTGGAGATACGGCGTGGTCCCGCGGTCCTGGTCCTCGGTCTCGTCGGCCTTGGCGTTCTGATACTGCTGGTAGGTTGGGTGCTCGAACTTGCCGTCGGCGCCGCTTTCGATCGCCTCCAGCCGGGCCTCGAGCGCGCGCTCCGCCGCCTGCTGGGTATCCAGGTCGAGGGTGGTGTAGATCCGGTACCCCGAGCGGTACAAGTCGGATCCGAACCGCGCGTCGAGCTGCTGGCGGACGAACTCCACGAAGTATTCGGCCGTGCCGCTGTAGTCCGAACTGGAGGAGAGCAGCAGCGGATAGGACTTCCAGCGCTCGGTCTGCGCCGGGTCGAGGAGACCGCTGTCACGCAGGAGATTCAGTACCGTGTTGCGGCGCTGAATGCTGAGGTTGGGATTCTTCCGGGGGTTGTAGCGGGACGGGGCCTTGGGAATCGCGGCCAGGGTGGCGGCTTCGGCGACGTTCAGGTCTCGGACCGACTTGCCGAAGTACCGCTGGGACGCCGCCTCGACGCCGAAAGCGCGGTTGCCCAGATCGATCTGGTTGAGATACAGCTCGAGGATCTTGTCCTTGGGGTACTTGTCCTCGATCTCGCGAGCCACCTTGGCCTCGCGCAGCTTCCGCCGGAGCGACTTGTCCCTTCCGCTGATGTCCTCGGTCCAGACGTTCCGTGCGAGCTGCATGGTGATGGTCGAGAACCCCTCGGCGACCCGCATCTCGAAGAGGTTGTTCTTGATCGCGCCCAGCACCCGGTACCAGTCGATCCCCTCGTGCTCGTAGAACCGCTTGTCCTCGGTGGCGATGAAGGCGGCCTTGACCACGGGCGACATCTCGCCGAGCGGGACGACGGTCCGCCGCTCCTGGCCCAGGTCGGTAATGAGACGGCCGTCGGCCGCGTACACCTTGGAGGCTTGATTGGGATCGTACCCGCCGAGCTCGGCGATGGAGGGGCAGCTATTGCCGGCGCAGGCGCGGTTCCAGGCCGCCATCAAGACGGCCAGTCCGAAGGCGACCGCCGCGAGGAGTGAGACTACGATATTCCGACGCGCGCGGGGCGAGAGCTTCACGCGCGCGCCAAGCGAGTTGAGCCGGCGGGCCATGGAGGCAAGCTAGCCTGTTGCGAGGCCCGTTTCCAGCGGGTACGATACGCGCCTATGACCGATCTGCTGACTACGCTCACCGCCCGTGGCTTCGTCCAGGACGCGACGCCGGGGCTCGCCGAACGACTGTCCGAGGGTGCCATCACGGCCTACGTGGGGTTCGATCCGACCGCGGATTCCCTCCATGTCGGAAGCCTCGTGCCAGTCATGGGTTTGGCTTGGCTGCAGCGCTTCGGGCACAGCCCGATCGCACTGGTGGGAGGCGGCACGGGCATGGTCGGGGACCCCAGCGGAAAGCGGGAAGAGCGTCCCGTCATGGGCCTGGAGCAGATCGACCGGAACGCCCAGGGCCTGGCCCGCCAGCTGGGGCGGTTCCTCTCGTTCGAGGGGGCCAACGCTGCCCGGATGCGTAACAATGCCGACTGGCTCCGCGGAATCCATCTCATGGACTTCCTCCGCGACACCGGGAGGCATTTCACGCTGAGCTACATGCTGCAGAAGGAGTCGGTGCGGAGCCGGATGGAGGTCGGGATTACCTACACCGAGTTCAGCTACATGCTGATCCAGGCCTACGACTTCTGGCATCTGTGGCGGACCGAGCACTGCGAGCTCCAGATGGGCGGCAGCGACCAGTGGGGGAACATCACCGCCGGGATCGAGCTGATCGGCCGGCGCGAGGGCACCCAGGTGCACGGGCTCGTCTTCCCGCTCATCACCACCGCCAGCGGCGCCAAGTTCGGGAAGAGCGAGGCCGGCAACGTCTGGCTCGACGCCGCGCGCACCAGCCCCTATCAGTTCTACCAGTTCTGGGTCAACGCGGACGACCGGGACGTGGAGCGCTACCTCAAGCTCTTCACCTTCCTGCGGCTCGACCAGATCGCCATGGCGATGACCGAGCATGCCGGCGATCCCGGCCGGCGCATCGCCCAGCGGCTCCTGGCCCGGGAGGTCACCGCGACGGTGCACGGGGTGGAGGCCACCGAGCAGGCGGTCCAGGCGAGCGCGGCGCTGTTCAGCGGCGACCTCGACCTGCAGGCGTTGCCCGAAATGCCGACGAAGTCGGTGGCGCGGATGGAGGTGCTGGAGCGGCCGATCCTCGAGGCGCTGCTTGCGAGCGGGCTCGCGAGCTCGAAGGCGGACGCGCGGCGGGGGATCGAGGGGCGGGGGTTCTATCTCAACGGGCAGGCGATCGACCGGGTGGATGCGACCCTGGCCGAGAGCGATCTCCACGGGCCGGCCGCAGAGCCGTTCGTCATTCTCCGGAAGGGCAAAAAGAACTACGTGCGGCTGGTGCTGTCGCCCTGAGGACGGGCCACATCACGGAGCCACGGAGTCCTGGCGTAGTGGCGCACGGAGGCATTGTGCGCTGTGCGAGTGGAATGAACGCCCCAGTCCTGATCACTCCAAGCGCAGCTCCGTGATTACCACCTTCTGCGCATCGTTCGCCTCGTGCGCGGCGGCTTGACGCCCAAGAGACCAAATAGTCCCCGCACGACTTCCCGCCCGACTGTCCGACCGATGGTCGACGTGAGCGCTCCGATGACCGCCACGCCTGCCGCCTTCGCAGCCGTCCTGCCGACTCCCCTGCCCTTCCGTGGCGCCGGCTCCTCCGCCTGAGGTTCGGCGGGAGCCTCCGTCTCAGCCATCCGCTTCGCCAGCATCTCCCGCGCACTCTCCCGGTCCACCGCCTGGCCATACTCCGCAAGCAGAT
>CAYPAE010000007.1:0-3218 GCA_964408595.1 uncultured Gemmatimonadaceae bacterium
CCCCCGGCGCTTGAGCTGGCGGGACAGGGTCTCCGACACCTCCACCGTCACCGTCCCGATGAGGATGGGCCAGCCGAGGCCGTGCAGCCGCTCGACCTCGTCGAGCACGGCGTTGTACTTCTCGCGCCGGGTCTTGTAGATCCGGTCCACCTGGTCGGCCCGGCACACCGGCCGGTGGGTGGGAATGACGTTGACGTCGAGCCCGTAGATCTGGTAGAACTCGGTCTCCTCGGTCTCGGCCGTGCCGGTCATCCCGGCCAGCTTGTCGTACATCCGGAAGTAGTTCTGGATGGTGATGGTGGCGAAGGTCTGGGTCTCGCCCTTCACCTGCACCATCTCCTTCGCTTCCACCGCCTGGTGCAGCCCGTCCGCCCACCGCCGCCCGGTCATCACCCGGCCGGTGAACTCGTCCACGATCATCACCTGGCCGTCCTGTACCAGATAGTCCACTTCCTTCTCGTAGAGGACGTGGGCCTGGAGCAGCTTGTGGATGATGTGGAGCTTCTCGCTCTTGAGCGCGTACTCGCCCTCCACCTCGCGGCGGCGCTCGATCCGGTCGTGCGGCGAGAGCTCCGGGTCCTTGTCGATCCGGTGGATCTCCTCCGAGATGTCCGGCACCAGGAAGAGCTCCGGTTCGTTGGGCGACATCGCCTCCGCGCCGCGGTCGGTGAGATGGACCGAGTGGCCCTTCTCGTCGAGCACGAAGTAGAGGACGTCTTCCGTCTCCCGCATCCGCTGCTGCCGCATCGGCAGCTTCCGGTCGGCGATGGCGTCGAGCTCCATCCGCTGCACCAACTGCTTGATCCCGGTCTCATTCTTCAGCTTGAGCAGCCGCTTGTTCTTCGGCATGCCGAGATGGGCCTGGTACAGCTTGAGCGCGGCGTCCTGCCGGGTCTTCTCGTCCTCCAGCAGCTTCTCCGCCTC
This sequence comes from uncultured Gemmatimonadaceae bacterium, assembly GCA_964408595.1. GTDB lineage: Bacteria > Gemmatimonadota > Gemmatimonadetes > Gemmatimonadales > GWC2-71-9 > CAVVWJ01. The sequence goes on from CAYPAE010000007.1 coordinate 925, forward strand.
GGCCAGCAGCGTGTTGACCACGCCGGTCTGCTTCCGCACCAGCTCGGCCACCTGGCGGTTGAACTGGGCGTACTTGTCGTCCGCCTCGTTGCCGACCGGGCCCGAGATGATGAGCGGCGTCCGCGCCTCGTCGATCAGGATCGAGTCCACCTCGTCGATGATCGCGTAGGCGTGCTCCCGCTGCACCCGTTGGTCCAGCGAGAAGACCATGTTGTCGCGCAGGTAGTCGAAGCCGAACTCGTTGTTGGTGCCGTAGGTGATGTCGGCCTGGTACGCCGCGCGGCGGTTGGGTGAGGATGGCTCGGTGTCGTCGAGGCAGGCGACGGTGAGGCCGAGGTAGGAGAAGACGTGGCCCATCCACTGGGAGTCGCGGCGGGCCAGGTAGTTGTTCACCGTGACCAGGTGGGCGCCGCGGCCGGCGATGGCATTGAGATAGAGCGGCATCGTAGCGACCAGGGTCTTGCCCTCGCCGGTGGCCATTTCGGCGATCTTGCCCTGGTGCAGCACCACGCCGCCGATGAGCTGCACGTCGTAGGGGACCATGTCCCACGTCAGGTCGTGCCCGGTTACCGAGACGGTGGTCCCGACCAGCCGCCGGCACGCCTCGCGCACCGTGGCGTAGGCCTCGGGCAGGAGCTCGTCGAGGCCGGCCTTCAGCTCGAGCTTGTACTGGGTCTCCAGCTCGTGGAAGCGCCGCTCCAGCCGGTCGCGCTCGACCGGGTCGGCGCAGCCGTGCTTGGCGGCCCGAACCTCCTCCAGCTCGGCCTTCACTGCCCCGGTCCGCTCGGCCAGCCGGTCGCGAAACCTCTGGGTCTGGGCCTTGAGCTCGGTCTCACTGAGCGTCTTGAGCGGCTCTTCCGCGGCGAGGATCTGGTCCACGACCGGCTGGAGCCGCTTTCGCTCACGGTCGAACCGGGTTCCGAAGACCGCGGTCATCAATGATTTGATCATGCTGGGTCCAAATATAACCGGTGCCGGGTCACGTACTCCGCGACCGAATCGGGGACCCAATATCGAAGGGACCGGCCTTCCCTGGCCCGTTGTCGGACCTCGGTGGCGGAGATCTCGATGGCCGGGACCTGGATGGTCCTGGCGATGAGGGGAGAGGGGGGCAGCGAGATCCCGGCTCTGGCGAATACCACCACGGTCGCCAGCCGGGTGATCTCCGCGGCCTCGCGCCAGGCCTCGAGCTCGGCGGCGGCATCGGCCCCCAGCAGCAGGGTCAGCTGCACGCCGGGCTCCCGGGCGCGGATGGCGCGGAGGGTGTCCACGGTATAGGAGGGTCCGGGACGCTCCAGCTCGGCGCGCTCCACTTGGAGACCCGGAGCGCCGGCGACCGCCAGGTCCAGCATGGCGGCCCGGTGCTCCGGCGAGGCGCCGTGGCGCCCCCGCTTGAATGGTTGCTCCCGGGCGGGCACGAAGCGCAGCGAGTCGAGCCCCAGGATCTCGGACGCCACCTGACCCACGACGAGATGTCCGTGATGGACGGGATCGAATGACCCGCCGAAGAGGCCGACCATTCCCTTAAGAGGTCCCCGCCGTGTCGGCTGGGCAGGGGGACCGGCCGCGCACCGCGGTGGGGTGGAAGCGGCGGAGGTAGTCGCAGGTCTCCCGGACGTCTTCCTGGTATCCCAGACGCCGGTAGGCCTCCACCAGCTTGAGCAAGGCATCGGGGGCGACCGACGCCCTGGGATAGGTCGCGACCACGTCCTTCAGGTAGAGGATGGCCGAGTCGTAGGCCTTGAGCTTGAAGTAGAACAGCGCCGCCCGGTACTCCTTGTAGGCGAAGCGCTCCTGGAGCTCGCTGATCCGCTCCTGCGCCCGGGCGGCGGCGGGAGTGTTGGCGTACCGGTTGAGCAGCTCCTGGTAGGTCGCCAGTGCGGTCTGGCCGTACGACGGATCCAGCTCGGGGCGGCGCCAGAGATCGGTGTAGACGTCGCCGACTCGCAGGAGCGCGTCGGGCGCCAGCCGGTCGTTCGGGGTCTCGTCGGAGACGCGGCGGAACTCGCGGGCGGCCTCGAGGTGACTCCCGGTCGCGAACTTCGCCTCGGCGAGAAAGTACCGCGCCTGCGGTATGCGCGAATCGCCGGGAGAGAATTCCAGCAGCACGCGCTCGAGGTCCTTGATCGCGTCGTCCCACTTGCCGCGGCGGACTCGGCTCTCGGCCAGGCGGAAAAGTGAATCCACCTCCTGCGGGCTGGCGCCTTCCGCCTGCGCCGGGGTCGCGGAGGACGGGCCCCCGGCCTCGGGAGTGCGTCCACCTCCACAGCCGGCGAGGACGAGGATCCCGGCGA
>CAYPAE010000007.1:3318-15974 GCA_964408595.1 uncultured Gemmatimonadaceae bacterium
GCGGCCAGCCTGGCTCTGGCCTTCCCGCCAAAGGAATCGGAGACCTCCGCGTCCGACGCGATCGCCTGATAGGCGAGCGCGGCGGCCAGCGTGTCTCCCTGGATCAGTCGAGTCTCGCCGTAGGCGAAGAGCGCGCGCCGGCCGGTCGCGGAGCTGGAGTCCATTCGCGCCGCCTCGGCGAACCAGAGCGCCGCGTCCTGCTCCCGGCCACCGGACATGGAGCGCTGGCCGAGCGAGAGCGCGCAGTCGGCGGCGCCCTTCCGGGCCTGGGCGCGGAGCGAGCTGTCCTGAGCCCGGCGAAGCACGGCGCGATACTGAAACATCGCCTGCCCGCAGCCGGAAGTCTGCTGGAGCAATCGGGCGTGAAGCGCGAGCAGCGAATCCACCGTGGCCTGGTCAGGCGCCGCCGCGATGGCACGGGGGAGCAAGGTGACCAGCTCGCCGGGCTCGGCTCCCTCCTTCTGAGCGAGAATGAGGGCGTAGGGGCCGGGAACGCGGTCGGGGGCGACGGTCTGGAGGCCGACCACCGCCTGCTGGAGCGCGTCGGGCCGGTCCGCCCGCTCGGCGGCGCGAGCCACCGCCTCGAGACCTTCGGCCGCCTCCTGCGTCCGGGTGGGATCCTCGCCGGCGAGGTGCAGATAGGCGTCGGCCGCCTCGCGGAGATCGCCGGTGCGGAGCGCAGCCGCGCCCGCCTTGGCCCAGATCCGAGGGGTGGCCTTCCCGCCCGCCAGCGAGCGGTACTCCTTCAGCGCCTGGGCATACTGACCACGACCGTAGGCCTCGTCGCCCCGGCGCTCGCCGTCGGCCGCTCTGCCGCAGGCCGCTGAGGCCACGGCGGCGGCGAAGGCCCACCGGATCACGTGCCGGTGCGGCCCAGCATCGCCAGGTAGGCCTCCACTCGAGCGTTCTCGGGGCGTCGCTTCAGACACCCCTTCCAGATGTCCCGCGCGCCCAGCGCGTCGCCGGAGAGATAGTGCGCCAGTCCCAGCGCCGCGCAGGCGTCCACGAAATTGGGACGGGTCCGCAGCACTTCCTCCAGCGCCTCCCGCGCCTCCAGCGTCCGTCCCGACTCGAGCAGCAGCCGAGCCATCCGGTAGCGCAGATCCACGAACCCTGGACCGAGCTCGAGCGCGCGCTGGTATTGCTCCACCGCCCGGTCGAGCGCGCCGGCCTCGGCATAGGCCTCGGCCAGCTCCGCGTGCTGGTTGGCGAGGCTGGCCGCGATCGGCGCGGGGAGCCCGCTGGAGGGCGGCGAGACACTGGCCGACGCCCGCCGGAACGAGTCATCCGCTTCGGCGTCCCGGCCCATCTCGTAGAGGACCAGACCCTGGTGGATCAGCGCCTCGAGATAGCGCGGGTTGAGCTCCAGGGCACGGCCGAACTCGGTCAGCGCCCGCTCGCGCTGGCCCAGGAGCGACAGCGAGACGCCGAGCAGATGGTGCACGTCGGCGAACGCGCGCCCGCCGGCGACGATCTCCTCGAGCAGGTGGACCGTGCCGTAGTAGTCCTGCACCGCGAACCGATCGCGGGCACGGGCCAGCGCGCGCTCAGTCTGAGCGGCCATAGGCTTCCCGGAACCAGGCGACGAATCGCCGGATTCCCTCCGGAAACGGTGTCCGGGGCGCGTAGCCGAGCACCGCGCCCGATTTGGTGAGGTCGGCGGCGGTCCGCTGCACGTCACCCGGCTGCATCGGCGCCCATTCGATCTTCGGCGTCATCCCGAGCGCCTTCGAGATCTCGTCCACCATCGCGCCGGTCGGGACCGAGCGGTTGCCGCCGAGATTGAAGTGCTCGACGCCGATCGGCGCCTTGTCCGTCCACCGGAGCGCCGAGAGCACGCCCGCGACGATGTCGTCGCAATAGGTGTAGTCGCGCGCCTGGGTGCCGTCGCCGAAGAGGGTCAGCGTCCTGCCTTCGACCATCCTCCGCGCGAAGGCGTGGATCGCCAGGTCGGGGCGCTGGCGCGGACCGTACACCGTGAAGAACCGGAGCGAGGCGACCCGGAAGCCGTAGATCGGGGCCACCGAGCGCAGGAGGAGCTCACCCGCACGCTTGGTGGCGGCGTACGGCGAGACCGGCTCGATGGCGACCGCGTCCTCGCGGAACGGGACGGGCGTGCTGTCGCCGTACACCGACGACGACGAGCCGAACAGGATTCGCGACACGCCGGCGCCTCGCGCCGCCTCCGCCACCGCCGCGGTGCCGGCGACGTTCACCCGGGCGTAGCCCACGGGATCGGCGAGCGAGGGTCGGACCCCCGCCTTCGCCGCGAGATGGACCAGCACGGTGTCGGGGGTCAGGTGGGACTGGAGCGCCGCGGCGTCGAGGAGGTCCAGCTCGTGGAAGGTGAAGCCGGGGAGCCGGCCCATCTCCGCCAGGTTCCGCTCCTTCATCGCCCGGGGATAGAAGGGGTCGAAATTGTCGATCCCTACGACCTCGTCGCCCTGGCGGGACAGCGCCTCCACCAGGTGCGACCCGATGAAGCCGGCCGCACCGGTGACGAGGACTCGGGTCACCGGCCGCCCCGGCCGATCCCGTGATACTCGAAGCCCAGGGCCTTCATCCGCTCCGGCTCGTAGAGGTTGCGGCCGTCCACCAGGAGCGGGCGGCGGAGCAGCTTGCGCACCCGCTCGAAGTCGGGATTGCGGTAGAGGAGCCACTCGGTCATGACGCAGAGCGCGTCGGCGCCGTGCGCCGCGCTGTACGGATCGGCGGCGTACATCACGCGATCCTCGAAGATGTGCCGCGCCGAGTCGGTCGCCTTCGGATCGTGCGCCTGCACCCGCGCGCCGGCCTTGAGGAGGCCCTCGATGAGCGGGATGGTCGGGCTCTCCCGCATGTCGTCGGTCTCGGCCTTGAAGGCGAGCCCCCAGAGGCCCACCGTCTTGCCGCTCAGATCCGAGCCCAGGTAGCGCTGCACCTTGTGCAGCACGACCAGCTTCTGGCACTCGTTCACCTCTTCGACCGACTTGAGGACATCGAGCGAGAGGCCCAGGTCGTCGGCGGTCTTGATGATCGCCTTCACGTCCTTGGGGAAGCACGACCCGCCGTAGCCCGGGCCCGGGTAGAGAAATGCCCGGCCGATGCGCTGGTCGGAGCCGATCCCGAGCCGCACGTTGCTCACGTCGGCGCCGACCAGCTCGCAGAAGAGCGCCATCTGGTTCATGAACGAGATGCGGGTGGCGAGCATCGCGTTGGCGGCGTACTTGGTGACTTCGGCCGAGGCGATGTCCATGAAGAGGACCCGGTTTCCGCCCTGGCGGGTGAACGGCGCGTACAGCTCGCCCATCACCGCCCTGGCTTCGTCGTCGTCCACGCCGATGACCACGCGGTCGGGCTTCATGAAGTCCTCGATCGCCGCCCCTTCCTTCAGGAACTCGGGGTTGGAGCAGACGGCGAACGGAATTTCGGTCTGGGACTTGACCGCCGCCCTGACCTTCTCCGCGGTGCCGACCGGCACGGTGGACTTGGTGACGACGATCTTGGGCTCGTTCATGTGCCGCCCGATCTCGCGCGCCACACCGAGCACATGCTGGAGATCGGCCGAGCCGTCCTCGCCCGGCGGGGTGCCGACGGCGATGAGGATGACCTTCGCGCTGCGGATGGCGGCGCCGATGTCGGTCGTGAAGGTGAGGCGGCCCTCCGCCTGGTTGCGCTGCACCATCGGCTCGAGACCCGGCTCGTAGATGGGGATCTCGTTGCGCTGGAGTCGCGTGATCTTCTCCGCGTCCTTGTCCACGCAGACGACGTCGTTGCCCGTCTCCGCCAGGCAGGCTCCCGCCACCAGCCCCACGTATCCGCTTCCGATCACCGCCACGTGCATGTCACGCCTCTTTCGGCATCGCGTTTCGAGTATCGACCACCAGCCTGGCGTTGCGTCCGACCATCCGGTAGTCCACCGCCGTGTGATCGGTCACGATCATGACGCAATCGGCCGCGGCCACCGACTGGGGGGTGAGCGGCACCGAGCGAAACTCGTGGCCATTCTCGGAAATACAGGGCACGTGAGGGTCGGAATACGCGACCCGCGCTCCCTGTCCTTCGAGCAGCCGGATGATGTCGAGCGCCGGACTTTCCCGGATGTCGTCGATGTCGCGCTTGTAGGCCACGCCGAGGACGAGCACCGCCGCCCCCCGCACCGCCTTGCCCTGGAGATTGAGGGCCTCCGCGACCTTGCGGACCCAGAACAGGGGCATCTCCGTGTTCAGCTCGCCGGCCAGGTCGATGAACCGGGTCTTGTAGTTGAGCCCGCGCATCTTCCAGGCGAGGTAGTGCGGATCGATCGGGATGCAGTGCCCCCCGAGCCCGGGGCCGGGCAGGAATTTCATGAACCCGAACGGCTTGGTCGCGGCCGCCTCGATCACCTCCCAGACGTTCACCCCCAGCTTGTCGCAGACGATCGCCATCTCGTTGACGAGGCCGATGTTCACGCTGCGGAAAGTGTTCTCCAGCAGCTTCACCAGCTCGGCCGCCTCGGTGGTCGAGACCGGCACCAGCCGCTCGATGGCCGGCTCGTAGAGGGCGCACGCCACCCGGGTGCAGTTCTCCGTGATGCCGCCCACGACCTTCGGGGTGTTGTGGGTCTTCCAGACCGGGTTGCCCGGGTCCACCCGCTCGGGGCTGAAGGCGAGGAAGAAGTCGGTGCCCACCGTGAGCCCGGTGCTCTCGAGCGCCGGCTGGAGGATCTCCCGGGTGGTGCCGGGATAGGTGGTGGACTCGAGGATGATCGCCTGGCCGCGGCGGAGGGTGCGCTTCACCGAATCGGTGGCGGCCACGATGTAGCTGACGTCGGGGTCCTTGAACTTGGAGAGCGGCGTCGGCACGCAGATGGAGACCGCGTCCGGCTCGCCCATCCGCGACATGTCGGTCGTCGCCTCGAACCGTCCGGCGACGGCCGCCTCGCCGAGCTGGGCGTCCGAGATGTCCTTCACGTGCGAGTGGCCGGCGTTCACCCCGTCCACCACCCGCTCGCTGATGTCGAAGCCGAGCACGCGGTACCCCGCCTTGGCCAGCTCCACGGCCAGGGGAAGACCGACGTAGCCGAGCCCCACGATGCCGAACAGCGCCTCACGGCGCTGCGCCTTCCCGATCAGCTCCTGCGCGACGTCCATCTGGTCCTCTCGTGACGATCAGGCATAAAATCCGAGAATCGCGGCTATCACTGTATCCTGCTGCTCCCGGGTGAGCTCGGGATAGATCGGCAGTGAGATCACCGAGTCCATCGCGGCCTCGGTCACCGGCAGCCGCCCCCGGTCGTAGCCCAGGTGGGCGAAGCACGGCTGAAGGTGCAACGCCAACGGGTAGTAGATCGCGCTGCCGATCCCGTTGGCCTTGAGATGGGCCTGCAGCTCGTTGCGCTGCGGCACCCTGATGGTGTACTGATGGAATATGTGCTCGTTGGCCGGGTCGGTTGCCGGCGGACACACGGCCGGGTGCCCGGTGAACGCCTCGGTGTAGCGCCGCGCGCGCTCGGCGCGGGCACGACTCCAGCCCTCGAGATGCGGGAGCTTGGCCAGGAGCACCGCCGCCTGAAGCGTGTCGAGGCGACTGTTGTAGCCGACTTCCTCGTGGTGGTACTGCCTGCCCCCGCCATGCAGGCGGAGCTTCCGCAGCCGGTCGGCCAGCTTGTCGTCCTGGGTCACCATCATCCCGCCGTCGCCGAACCCGCCGAGGTTCTTGCTCGGGAAGAACGAGAAGGTGCCGACCGTGCCGAGCTCCCCGGCCCGGCGCCATTCCCCGTCCACCTTCCGGCGGGCGCCGATCGCCTGGGCGCCGTCCTCGATGAGGGCGAGCCCGTGGCGCCTGGCCGGCGGCAGGATCTCCTCCATGGCCGCCATCTGCCCGAAGAGGTGCACCGCCACGATCCCCTTGGTCCGAGGGGTGATGGCGTCCTGGATGGCGCGCGGGGAGATGTTGAGGGTGGCCGGGTCTATGTCCACGAAGACCGGCGTGCCGCCGGCGTTATGGATCGCGCCGGCGGTGGCGAAGAAGGTGAACGCCGTGGTGATGACCTCGTCGCCCGGCTTCAGGTCGAGGGCGCGGAGCGGCAGAAGGAGCGCGTCGGTGCCGCTGGCGCAACCGATGGCGTGGCGGGCATTGCAGAGCCTGGCCACTTCGCCCTCGAGCTGCGCCACCTCGGGACCCATGATGAATCCTTGGCGCTCCACCACGGTCATCATGGCTCGGAGCACGTCGTCCTTGATGTCGTTGTACTGGGCCACCAGGTCGAGCAGCGGTACGTTCACCGGAATCCCAATCCTCCGCCCCAGCTGTGGGACCGAAGCCTCATGTGGAACGCGCCCGGGCACCGGCTTGAGCCGGGCGGGCCACGGGCGCGTAAAGAAGCGGAACCGTCGGCAGCCGTGTAACTTAGCCAGCACTACGGGGCCGGTCAATCCGCTGCAGGACCCCCTCTCGCTCCTGGTAGGCAGCGCCGCAGGCAGCGCAAGAGGCGCGCCCGTCCTGGAGCTGCAATCGAACGCCGCACTGACACATCCAGCCAACCCTGCGAGCAGGTACTCCCACCATCAGGGCGTAGGCCGGGACGTCGCTTCGGACCACCGCCCCCGCCCCGATGAAACAATACTCCCCCAGGGTCACTCCGCAGACGATGGTGGCGTTCGCCCCGATCGAGCTACCCCTCCGGACCAGCGTGCGCCGGTACTCCGACTTCCGGGAGACGTGGCTTCGGGGGTTGGTGACGTTGGTGAAGACGCAGCTCGGCCCGCAGAATACGTCGTCCTCCAGCACGACCCCCTCGTAGATCGAGACGTTGTTCTGGACCTTCACGTTGTTTCCCAGGGTCGTGCCGCCCATCACGACGACGTTTTGCCCCAGGTTGCACCGCTCTCCGATGACCGCGCCGGGGAGCACATGGCAGAAGTGCCAGATCCTGGTGCCGTCGCCGATCACGGCGCCGTCGTCGATGTAGGAGGATTCGTGGGCGAAGTAGGACGGCATGAGATCGCGCTCGGTATTCGAGATTGGGTCGTGGTTTGTCATCCTGAGCGAAGGAGGCATGCCCAAGCATAGCCCCCTTCACCTCGTTCAGGGTGACAGAGTGAGGTATTCGCCCCGGGCGCCGATGATCTTCACCTCCGGCTCCAGCAGCGCTCCGAACTCGCTCTCCACCCGCTGCTGCACCTGCTCGATCAACCCGCGCACGTCCGCCGCGGTGGCGCCGCCGGTGTTCACGAAGTAGTTGGCGTGCATCGGCGACACCTCGGCCCCGCCGACCCGGAAGCCCTTGAGTCCCGCGGCCTCGATGAGCTGTCCGGCGGTTCGCGGCCCGCCCTCGCGCTTCCAGCTCGGCCCCGCGGGGTTCTTGAAGACGCTGCCGCAGCACGGCTGGTTGAACGGCGTGCCGCTCTGCCGCCACTCGAACATCTCGCTGACCTGCTCGTCCAGCCGGTGCTGCTCCTCCCGCCGGAGCCGGACGGCGGCCTCGACCACCACCCGGCCGTCCAATCCGCTTCGCCGGTAGGTGAAGGGAACCTCCGAGCGGGGCACCACGGAATCGCGACCCGCCTCGTCCACCAGGGTGACCGACTCCACCACCTCGGACCAGTCGCCCCCGTGGCAGCCGGCGTTCATGTAGACCCCACCACCCACGGACCCGGGCACGCCGACGAAGATGTGGAGGCCGGCGTAGCCGGCGGCCGCCGTCCGGCGGGCGGCGAGCGGCGCCGGCAGCCCGGCACCCACGACCCAGCGATCCCCGTCGCGCTCCAATCGGTCGAGCCCCTTGCCCAGCCGGACGACCAGGGCGTCCAATCCCTCGTCGGGCAGCAGGATGTTCGACCCCAGCCCGAGCGCGAACCAGGGCACCCCCGCCTCGTGCGCCATCCCGACCGCGGCGGCGACGTCCTCGGCGGACGCCGGCAGGACCACGGTCGCAGGCCCGCCGATGCGGTAGGTGGAGTACCGGGCCAGCGGCTCCGACTCCCTCACCTCGCCGCGGACCCTGGCCCGCACGCCGGCGGCGAACCCGGGGTCGCGGGCGGTCAGCCGGTCCACTCGGGCGACATCTCCCGGGCGAGCACGTGCCATTCCTGAAGCGAGCGCACCTCACCGGCGCGGCTCTTGAGCGCGATGATCGCGTCGCAGGCCGCCGACGCGGCCGAGAGGGTGGTGGTGTACGGCACCCGGTGCTGGAGCGCGGCGCGGCGGATCGCGTAGTCGTCCTGCTGGGTGAGCTTGCCAAGGGGCGTGTTGATCAGCAACTGGATCCGGCCGGAGACCATGAGGTCGATGGCGTTGGGACGGCCCTCGTGGACCTTGAGCACCCGCTCGGCGGGAATGCCGCGGGCGCGGAGATAGCGGGCCGTGCCGTCGGTGGCGAAGAGCCGGAAACCGAGCCCGTGGAACCGGCGGGCGATCGGCACCAGGTTCGCCTTGTCGTGGTCGTTGACCGTGAGGAAGACCGCGCCCTCCAGCGGGAGCGCGCCGTCGGCGGAGATCTGCGCCTTGGCGAACGCCATCCCGAACGAGTCGGCGATCCCCATGACCTCGCCGGTGGAGCGCATCTCGGGGCCCAGTACGAGGTCCACCCCGGCGAGCTTGCTGAAAGGAAAGACCGCCTCTTTCACCGCGACGTACGGCTGGATCACGTCGTCCTGGAGACCGAGCTCCTCGAGGGTCCGGCCGGCCATCACCGCGGCGGCGAGGCTCGCGAGCGGCACGCCGGTGGTCTTGGAGACGAACGGCACGGTCCGGGAGCCCCGGGGATTCACCTCGAGCACGTACACCACGCCGTTCTTGATGGCGAATTGCACGTTCAACAGACCCACGACCCCCAGGCGCTCGGCGAAGGCGCGGGTGTACCGGCGCATCTCGTCCACCTGCGCCTCGGTGATGAGGTACGGCGGCAGCACGCAGGCGGAGTCGCCGGAGTGGATGCCGGCGTCCTCGATGTGCTGCATCACGCCCCCGATGACGCAGCGGGTCCCGTCGGCGATCGCGTCCACGTCGGCCTCGAACGCGTCTTCGAGGAAGCGGTCGATCAGCACCGGGTGCTCGGGCGCGACCCGCGCCGCGCGGGTGAAGTAGCTCCGGAGCGACGGATCGTCGTAGACGATCTCCATCGCGCGGCCGCCCAGCACGTAGGAGGGGCGCACCAGCACCGGGTAGCCCACCCGGCCCGCCACCGCGAGCGCCTCATCCACCGAGTGCGCGACGCCGCTGGGCGGCTGCGCCACGCCGAGCTCCCGGGTCAGCGCCTCGAAGCGGCCGCGGTCCTCGGCGAGATCGATCGCCTCCGGAGAGGTACCGAGGATGCGGACCCCTTCCTTCTCCAGCGCGTGGGCCAGCCGCAGCGGGGTCTGCCCGCCGAGCTGGACCACGACCCCGAACGGCTGCTCGACGTGGACGATCTCGAGCACGTCCTCGAGCGTGAGCGGCTCGAAGTACAGGGCGTCGGAAATGTCGAAGTCGGTGGAGACGGTCTCCGGATTGGAGTTCACCATGACGGTCCGGAAGCCCAGCTCGCGGAACGCCATCGCCGCGCGGACGCAGAGATAGTCGAACTCGACCCCCTGGCCGATCCGGTTTGGCCCGCTGCCCAGGATCACGACCGTGCGGTCGCCCGCGCCCTGGGCCTCGTTCTCCTCGTCATAGGAGGAATAGAGGTAGGGCGTGGCGGAGGGGAACTCGCCCGCGCAGGTGTCCACCACCTTGTAGGCCGGCCGCACACCCAGCCGGTGGCGCAGCCCGCGAATCCCGGCCTCGGAGGTGCCGCGGAGATCGGCGAGCTGCCGGTCGGAGAAGCCGAGGCGTTTCATGCGACGCAAGGCCGCCGCCTGATCCTCAGGCGGCGGGGCAGCGGGGCCGCTGCCCCGCTGCCACGTCTTCTCCGCCTCCACCAGCTCCGCCAACTGATGCAGAAACCAGGGGTCGATGCCGGTACGATCGGCGATCGAGTCCACCGACGCGCCCAGCAGGAGGGCCCGCTTGATCTGGAAGATCCGCTCCGGCGTCGGGGTGCGGATCGCGGCGAGGATCGATTCCAGCGAGTCGTCCTGCAGGCGATCATCGGCCGGCGTCGCTCCCACGACCCACCCGGTGCGGTCGGCCTCCAGCCCGCGGAGCCCCTTCTGGAACGCCTCCTTGAAGGTGCGGCCGATGGCCATGACCTCGCCGACGGACTTCATCTGCGTGGTGAGCGTGGGATCGGCGGTGGGAAACTTCTCGAAGGCGAACCGGGGGATCTTCACCACCACGTAGTCGAGCACGGGCTCGAACGAAGCGGGCGTGGTGCGGGTGATGTCGTTCGGCAGCTCGTCGAGCCGGTACCCCACGGCCAGCTTGGCGCCGATCCTGGCGATGGGGAACCCGGTCGCCTTGGAGGCGAGGGCGGACGAGCGCGAGACCCGAGGGTTCATCTCGATCACCAGCTGCTCGCCGTCGGCGGGGTTCACCGCGAACTGGATGTTGCAGCCCCCCGCGGCGACACCGATCTCCCGGATGATCCGAATCGAGGAGTCCCGCATCACCTGGTACTCCCGGTCGGTGAGCGTCATGGCCGGCGCCACAGTGATCGAGTCGCCGGTGTGGACCCCCATCGGATCGAGGTTCTCGATCGAGCAGACGATCACGACGTTGTCGGCGCTGTCGCGCATCACCTCGAGCTCGTACTCCTTCCACCCGATGACGCTGCGCTCGACCAGGACGGAGTGGACCGGGGAGAGCGCCAGCGCCCGCAGCAGCATCTCCTCGAACTCCTCGAGGTTGTAGCCGATGCCGCCCCCGGTCCCGCCGAGCGTGAAGGACGGCCGCAGGATGGCGGGGTACCCGATCTCCTCGACGACCGCGAGCCCGTCGCCGATGCTCCGCACCGTCCGTCCCGGCGGGGTCGCGAGGCCGATCCGGCGCATGGCCGCCGCGAACTCCTCGCGGTCCTCGGCGGTGCGGATGGCGCGCTCGTTCGCGCCGATCAGCTCCACCCCGTAGCGGGCCAGGGTGCCGTCGCGCTCCAGCGCCATCGCGACGTTGAGGGCGGTCTGGCCGCCCATCGTCGGCAGCAGGGCGTCGGGCCGCTCCCGCTCGATCACCTTCGCCACCCACTCGGGAGTGACCGGCTCGATGTAGGTCCGGTCCGCCAGCTCGGGGTCGGTCATGATCGTCGCGGGATTGGAGTTCACCAGGACGACCCGGTAGCCCTCTTCCTTGAGCGCGCGCACCGCCTGGGTGCCGGAGTAGTCGAACTCGGCTCCCTGCCCGATCACGATCGGGCCCGAGCCGATGAGGAGGATGGTCTCCAGGTCAGTCCGCTTCGGCATCCACCAGTCCCCGCAGAGTCTGCTCCAGTGAGCGTGACGGCGCCCAGCCCGTGGCGCGCCGTAATTTGGTCGAATCACCCACCAGGTGAGGGATATCGCTCGCGCGGGCCAGCGACGGCTCGAGCTCGGGCTCGACCCGCGCCCCGACCAGCCTGGCGAGCCCGTCGAAGAGCTCGCGCACCGAGCTGCCCTCGCCCCGCGCGATGTTGTAGACCTCGCCCGGCTGGCCCGAGCGGAGGAGGAGGACGTAGGCCTCCACCACATCGCGGACGTCGAGCAGGTCCCGGATCGAAGCGAGATTGCCGCTCCGCACCGTTCGGGCGCCCGTGGCCTTCGCTTCCCGCATCCGCTCCACAAAGGCCGGCAGGACGAATCTGGTCTCCTGACCGGGCCCGGTGTGGGTGAAGGGCCTGGCGATCACGACCGGCAGCCCGGTGCGACGCCAGACCTCGAGGGCCGCCAGCTCCGCGCCCGCTTTGCTCGCCGCGTAGGGCGACGCCGGCGCGATCGGATCCGATTCACGGCGCGGCGTGTTCTGACCTGGGCCGTAGACTTCCCCGCTCGAGACGAACAGGAGGCGGGAATCGCCCCGGCCCTCTTCCCTGCGCCGGCCCAGCGTCTCGGCCAGGCGCGCGGTGCCCGCCGCGTTCACCGTCCAGGCGTGTCCGGGATCGGCGTTCGCCTCCCGGTTGGAGGCGACGGCGGCGAGATGCACCACCGCGTCGGGTCCGAACTCCACCGCCCCGCGGACCGATGCGTCGTCGGTGAGCTCCAGCGGCACGACCGTGACGTCGGCGCCGCCCCAATCCACCGCCCGCCCTCCCGGCCGGCAGGCCGCGCCGATCCGATGCCCGTCGCGTGCCAGCCGTCGAACCAGGTGCCGGCCGACGAAGCCATCGGCGCCGGTGACGAGCAGCTTCACCGTCGCGCGGCCGCCGAGAGCCGGGCCAGGTCGGCGTCCACCATCATGGCCACGAGCTCGGGAAAGCTCACCTTGGTCTTCCACCCCAGCTCCTTGCGCGCCTTCGTCGGGTCGGCCAGGAGGAGATCCACCTCGGCGGGCCGGTGAAAGCGCGGGTCGCTCACCACGTATTTCCGGTAGTCCAGCCCGACGTGGCCGAACGCCAGCTCTACCAGCTCGCGCACGCTATGGGTCTCACCGGTTCCGACCACGTAGTCCCGGGGCTTGGCCTGCTGGAGCATCAGCCACATCGCCTCGACGTAGTCGCCGGCGAAACCCCAGTCGCGCCGGGCGTCGAGGTTGCCGAGGGAGAGATCGGTCTTCAGCCCGAGCTTGATGCGCGCCACGCCGTCGGTGACCTTGCGGGTCACGAACTCGATCCCGCGGCGGGGCGACTCATGATTGAAGAGGATCCCGCT
>CAYPAE010000008.1:0-15273 GCA_964408595.1 uncultured Gemmatimonadaceae bacterium
GTCGGCTGCCCCGCCGCCCCGCTGCCCCGCAGCCCCGCCGGGCGGCGTTGCCGCCCGCCGCATCCTCACCGCCTCCGCATGCCCATAGAGCCCCTCGGCCTCCGCCAGCGCCACGATCGCGTCCGCGTCGGCGGCCAGACGCTCCGGGGTGTACCGGATGATGCTCGTCCGCTTCACGAAGTCGTACACGCCGAGCGGGGAGGCATAGCGGGCGGTGCCGCCGGTGGGGAGCACGTGGCTCGGACCGGCCAGGTAGTCGCCCACCGGCTCGGGTGTGTTGTCGCCGAGGAAGATGGCTCCGGCGTGCCGGACACCGCTGGCGATCCGCTCCGCGCCCTCCGCCAGGATCTCCAGGTGCTCCGGAGCCCGTCGGTTCGCCACCTCGATCGCATCCCGCATCGCCGGCACCACGATCACCAGGCCGTTCCGCTCCAGCGCCGTCCGGGCGATCGCTGCGCGCGGGGCGCTCGCCAGCGCCGCCTCGAGCGCGGCCGGGATGGCATCGGCGACACCCGGATCCGTGGTGACGCACCAGCTGGTCGCGTCCTCGTCGTGCTCGGCCTGGGCGATCATATCCGCCGCGATCCGGGCGGGGGAAGCGGTCCCGTCGGCGATGATGAGGATCTCCGTCGGCCCCGCGATCATGTCGATCCCGACCTGGCCGACCACCTGCCGCTTTGCCTCCGCCACCCATCGGTTACCCGGCCCCACGATCTTGTCCACCCTCGGCACGGTCGCGGTCCCGAAGGCGAGCGCGGCCACCGCCTGGGCACCTCCGATGCGGAAGATGCGGGTGACCCCGGAAAGGGCGCAGGCGGCCAGCACGGCGTCGGTCACCCCCTGCGGCGGCACCACCGCCACGATCTCCTTCACCCCCGCCACCAGCGCGGGCACCGCATTCATCACCACCGAAGACGGATACGACGCCTTCCCGCCCGGAACATAGAGGCCGACCCGGTCCACCGGGGTCACCTGCATCCCGACCACGCTGCCGTCGTCCGCCGTGAGGCGGAATCCCTCCTCCCGCTGGTGCTGGTGGTACTCCCGCACCCGGTCCACCGCACGGGCGAGCGCGGAGCGGAGCTTGGGGTCCACGCGGTCCAGCGCCCCCTGCCACCCGGCGGAGTCGAGCTCCCACTCCGAGGGGGCGAGATCCACCCCGTCGAATCGCCTGGTATACTCCCGGACGGCATCGTCGCCCCGGAGGAGCACGTCGTCGAGGATTGCGGCCACGGTCTCCCGGGTGGCGGAGTCGGTTCCGGCCCGCTGCGGAAGCAGGGGGTCCAGCGCCTCGAAGGGAGGCACCGCGATCCGGCGGATCATCCCGCTATCTCGCGGTAAGACCGCATCGGCGTTACAGTTAAATCGTATGGAACCTGCTGAGTCACCGTCGATTCTCCTCGGCCTTGGCGCCGTGGTCATCCTGGTGCTGGCCAACGCCTTCTTCGTGGCGAGCGAATTCGCGCTGGTGGGAGCGCGAAAGACCCGCCTCGATGAGCTGGCCCGCGCCGGCGACGGCAAAGCTAGGTTGGCCCGCCGTGCCGTACAATCGCTCGACCGCTACATCTCGGCCACCCAGCTCGGCATCACGGTGGCCTCCCTGGGGCTGGGCTGGATCGGGGAGCCGGCGCTGGCCCACCTGATCGAGGGGATCTTCGCCTGGCTCCCGGCCCCGATGGCCACGGTCGCGACCCACACGGTGGCGTCGATCGTGGCGTTCATCATCATCACCGTCCTCCACATCATTCTCGGCGAGCTGGTGCCGAAGGCGCTGGCGCTGCTCTACCCCGAGGCGGTCAGCGGCTGGGTCGCGGCGCCCCTCATGGGGTTCGCCTGGGTCATGGCCCTCCCGATCGCGATCCTGAACGGCACCTCCAACCGTCTGCTCCGGCTCATGCGGATCAATCCGCCGGGAGAGACCGAGCGGCTCCACTCCCCGGAGGAGATCCGCATGCTGGTCGAGCAGAGCACCGAAGGCGGGAGCCTGCTCCGGCAGGACGCGCGGCTGCTCGAGGGGGTGTTCGAGTTCAGCGAGAAGACCGCCCAGGAGGTCATGACCCCGCGGACTCAGATGATCGCGCTCGCAGCCGACCTGCCGGTCGAGCGCGCCGCCGACGAGGTCGCCGCCGCCGGCCGCTCGCGCTACCCGGTCTTCAGCGACTCGCTCGACGAGATCGCCGGGGTGGTGCACGCCAAGGACATCCTGGCGGCGCTGCGGGCGCACCCCGGCCGGACGGTCCGCGAGATCATGCGGCCGCCGTTGTTCGTGCCCGGCACCCGCGAGGTGGAGGATGTGCTCGCCGACATGACGCGACTCAAGACCCACCTCGCGGTGGTGCTCGACGAGTACGGCGGCACCGCGGGCCTGGTCACGATGGAGGACCTGCTCGAGGAGATCGTGGGTCCGATCTATGACGAGTACGATCCGCAGGTCAAGGCCCGTCCTGCCGGCGCCCCGCAGCTCGACGGCGCGATGCCGATCTCCGAGTTCAACTCCGAGTACGGAGAGACCCTCGACGACACCGACTACACCACCATCGGCGGCTACGTCTTCGGCCAGCTGGGCCGCCTCCCCCGTCCGGGCGATCGGGTGCCCGCGGGGAAGCATGCCCTCGAGGTGGTCGAGATGGAGGGGCGCCGGGTGATGGCCCTTCGGCTCCACGGTCCCCAGCCAGAAACCGAACCCGAGTCCCCGGTCGTCGGCCGGGAGAGTCGCGCGTCCTGACGTCTCGAAAGCGGAGACCTGGATGCTGAACGTTCCGGCAGCCTCGCCTCCGGGAGCGCTCGACCTCACCGGCGATGCCGCCCGCCGCCGGCGTGCGTTGCAGCGCGCCGCGGTCCAGGTGCTCGAGCGCGGCGGGTTCGAAGAGCTCCTTCCGCCCACCTTCGAGTACGAGGACGTCTTTCTCCGGGCCGGAGGAGCCGGGGTCGCGGAGCGGCTGCTCCGCTTTCCCGATCGGGACGGGCGGATCCTGGCCCTGCGCTACGACTTCACCTCCAGCATCGCCCGCATCGCCTCCACCACCTTCGCCGGCGCCAGGCTGCCCCTCCGGCTCAGCTATTCGGGCAAGGTCTACCGCCAGGAGCCCGAGCGCGGCGGGCGCCCCCGCGAGACGCTCCAGGTCGGCGCCGAGCTGCTGGGCGACGGCTCGCTCCAGGCGGACGTGGAGATCGTCCGGCTCACTCTGGAGCTCATCCGCTCAGCCGGCCTGGAGGATTTTCAGGTCAACCTGGGTCACGTCGGCGTCCTCGCGCCGGGACTCGCCGCGCTGGAGGAGCCGCTGCGGGCCCAGGTGCGACGCTGGATCGACCGGAAGGACCGAGCCGGCCTCACGCGAGCCCTTGCCGGACGGGGCGGCGATGCCGCGACGCTGGTGCGGCTGCCGTTCGTGATCGGTCGCCGCGACGCGCTGGAGACCGCGCTCCGCGATGCGCCCCCCGCGGCGGTGGCGGGTCTCCGGCACCTGCTCGCGCTTGACGACGCCCTCACCGCAGGGGAGCGGGGCCACGTCGTCTACGATCTCGGCGAGGTGCGGGGGCTCGACTACTACACCGGCGTGCACTTCGAGGTGTACGTCTCCGGGGCGGGCCGCGCCGCCGGGGCGGGCGGACGCTACGACGAGCTGATGGGACGGTTCGGGCGCCCGATGCCGGCGGTCGGCGTGTCGCTCGATCTCGACGCGATCGCCGAGGTGCCGCTGTGAGCCGGCTGCGGGTGGCGCTCGCCAAGGGCAGGCTGTACCAGCCTTCGGTCGAGCGGTTCCGCGCCGCGGGTGTCGAGCCCGCGAACGACGCCGGCCGCCGCCTGCTCATCCCCTCCAGTGATCCGGCGATCGAGTTCCTGGTGGTGAAGCCGGGTGACGTGCCGGTCTACGTGGAATCCGGTGCCGCGGACCTAGGGATCACCGGCACCGACGTGCTGCGGGAGACCGGCGCGGACGTGCTCGAGCCGCTGGAGCTCGGGTTCGGGTTCTGCCGGCTGGTGGTCGCGTCGCCCGACGCGACACCCTATCCACGGCTCGAGGGCGGCATCACCGCCCGCGTCGCGACCAAGTACCCGAGGCTGGCACAGGCCCATTTCGCGGCCGGGGGGCGCCCGGTGGACATCATCCAGGTGAACGGCTCAGTCGAGGTGGCGCCGCTGCTCCACCTGTCGCACTGGATCGTGGACCTGGTGGACACCGGGAACACCCTGCGGGCGAACGGTCTGGTGGAGCGGGAGACGATCCTGGAATGCGGTGCGGTCCTGGTCGCCAATCGGGCGTCGCAGAAGCTGAAGCTGGAGGCGTATCTCAGATTGATGGAGAAGCTGGAGAGGGCGGGGGGAACAAAGTGATGCGTTCATTGTCATCCTGAGCGAAGCGAGGGAGGCATGGCCTAGTTATGGCTCCTTCGCTTCGCTCAGGATGACATGGTCACACCATCACACCATGACACCCCCTACAACACCCGGACCTTGTTCCGCCGAGCCATCCCCACCGCCATCTCCACGGCCGCCCGCATGCTCGACGGATCTGCCTTGCCGCTGCCAGCGATGTCGAAGGCGGTGCCGTGGTCGGGTGAGGTCCGGGGAAACGGGAGGCCGAGGGTGACGTTCACCGCGCGGCCGAACGCGGCCACCTTGATCGCGGTCATCCCTACGTCGTGATACGGCGCCAACACGGCGTCGAACTCGCCCCGCATCGCCCGCACGAACACGGTGTCGGCCGGCAGCGGGCCGGCGGCTCCGAGCGCCTTCGCCGCCGGCCGCAGCACCCGGTCCTCCTCGTCGCCGAAGAGACCCGATTCCCCCGCGTGCGGGTTCACCGCGCAGAGCGCGAGCCGGGGCCGCTCGATCCCCCACCATTCCCTGAGCCCGCGCTCCGTGATGCGGCCGATCCGCACCACGCGGTCCTGCGTGAGCAGCGCCGGCACGTCCCGGAACGGCACATGGGTCGTCACCAGCACGACGCGCAACTCGTCGGCCGCGAGCATCATCGCGACGTCCACGCCGCCGGCAAGGTGCGCCAGCCATTCGGTGTGACCGGGATAGGGAAAGCCGGCGAGATGGAGGGCGTGCTTCTGGGCCGGCGCGGTGACGATCGCATCCACTTCCCCGGCGAGCGCGAGCTTGACGGCAGTCTCGACCGCGTGCCCCGCGAGGCGCCCCGCCCGGATGGCGCGGCCGCGATCGTCCGCCTTCTCGCCGCTCCCCTGCCCCCAGGCGCCGACCGGCACCCGGTGCGCGGCCGGAATCGCCGCGATCTGATCCTCCGCCCCGACCAGCGTCACTTCGGCGTCGAGCGGCTGCTCCAGCGCGCGAGCGGTGATCTCCGGTCCGATGCCGCGGGGGTCACCAAGCGTGATAGCTAGGCGGGCAGGCGGGCCGGCGGGCCGGCGGACGGATGGCACCAAGTCGCCCGAATCTCCCCTCAACCGGTGACCCTACCAGCCCGCGTGCCCGTCTGCCCGCCTGCCCGTCAGCTGCGCATCTCCACGTACGTCGACTTCCGCAGCTGATCGATGTACCGGCGGATCGCGAGCTCCTGGCCGAGCTGCTGGCGGATGCGGTCCTTCACGTCTTCGTAGCGGATCTCGCCCTGGGAGCGGCGGCCGGTCACCTGGAGCACCACGAACTGGTCGCGATCGCCGGCGCCCTTCAGGGTGAACACCGGGACCACGACGCCGGAGTCCGCCTCGGCGATCGCCTTCGCGTAGGTCTCGGGAAGCTTGTCGGCCGGCACGTTGTCCGCCTCGCGCTCGCCGCCCGAGGGATCGTGATGGATGCGCTGAAGCGAGTCGAACGAGGCGCCCTTCGCGAGGAGGTCCCGCAGGCGGCCCGCGAGAGTGCGCGCCCGGTCCACATTGGCCGAATCGATCGCGGGCGTCAGGAGAATGTGGCGGGCATGTACTTCGGCGGGCTGGGTCCGCTCGACCTGGATGATGTGATAGCCGAACGGCGACTCCACCGGATCGGAGACCACGCCGGGCTTGAGCGAGAACGCGACTCGCTCGAACTCGGGCACCATCACCCCCCGGCGGAACCAGTTGAGCGACCCGCCCTGGTCGCGCGATCCAGGGTCCTGGGAGAACCGGCGCGCGGCGGTGGCGAAGTCCGCCCCCTGGCGCAGCTCGAGCACGATCGAGTCGGCCTGCGCCCGCGCTTTGGCCTTGGCCTCCGCGGTGGGTTTCGGGGTGACTACGATCTGCCGGAACGAGATCGTCGCCGGACGGGAGCCGAGGCTTCCCTTCTGTTGCTCGAAGAACTTCCGCATCTCCTGTTCGGTCGGCGCCACCGGCTTGAGCTTGCCGCTGCTCCGGAGCCCGTCGATCAGCCGGTTCTGCAGCGCTGCCCGCCGCTGCTGGTCGGTGAGCCAGCGGCGATACTCCTCGGGCGTCTGGAACCCGGCCTTCTTGAGCTCGTTCTTGTAGTCCACTTCGGAGGTGAAGTTGCCGCGCACCTTCCGGACCTGCTGCTCGACGCCGTCGGCGACCTCCTGATCGGTGACCTTGATGGCGGTGTCGCGCGCCGCCTGCTGCACCAGGAGCTCCTCATCCACGATGGACGACACCACCTCGCGCCGAATCGCGTCGAGCTGCTCGGGTGCGGTAGGCAGATCGACGCCCTGCGCCTGCCGGCTGAACAGCTCCTCGTCCACCTGGGACGCGAGCACCGGGCGATTTCCCACCACCGCGACGACCCGATCCACCACGATGACCGAGTCGGTGGGCAACGCCGCGGCGATCCGCGTGGTGTCGGGCGAAGGGAGCGGGGCCGCGACGGTGGCGGTGTCGGGGGCCGGTGCCGGCTCGGCCACCCCGGTGGTGTCCTGGGCCGACGCGCTCCCAGCCGGCGCCGCGGCACCCAGTGCCACCGCCGCGATTCCGGACAGGAATCCGAAAGAACCGTGGATCCTCATCGTGCGCCTCTCGTCACTGGTGCCGCCCAGCGCTATCCGTCGGGCTGGGCGGCTTTGGGGCCGCCTGAGGGGCCGCCTGAACCGGCGCGCCGCCCGCCGGGCCGGCTCCGGGAATCGGCGGGCCGCCGGGCGCCCGCCGCACCGGGCTCGAGCCGCCCGCCGAGTCGGCCTTCGCCTTGGCTTCCTTCGCCATGTCCACCGCCCGGCCCACCCCCGCCTGGTTGATCCGGAACGGCAGCCGCTCGCGCAGCAGCGATGCCAGGGCGGACGGAAGGGGACGGAGTCTCGCCTTCCCGCCGATCAGCTGGTCGAAGTACTGCTCCATCTTGAGCCCCGCCACCTTCTGGCGCTCGGAGGTGGCCACCGTGGTGTCGCCGAGATCGCTGCCGGTGAGCCCCATCTCGGTCTTGAGCGTGTCGAGCTGGGCCAGGTAGCGCCGCTCGACGCTCTTCCACTCCAGCTCGGACGGCCGGATGCCGGCGGAGTCGGCCTGGCGGAGCAGGAGGGTGTTCTGGGTCAGCACCCGCGCGAACCGGATGAGCGTGCTGTCGTCCGCCGCCTTGAGCTGCTGGAGGTACTGGGGCGGCAGTGCCCGCACCCAGCGGAGAAACTCCTGCACCGTCATCGCACCACCCTTGTAGGTGGTGATCGCCTTGGTGGAGCGGCGCGATTCTTCGGTGGCGCCCAGGGCCGACCTGATCGTGGCGGGCGCGCTCGCATCCACCTCGATGTCGCTGGCCGCGGCGAGGCTGTCCATGAAGGTCGAGTCCACCGCGACGCCGGCTTGCTCGAGGAGGTAGTCGTCGAAGCGCTCGCGTACCTCCGGGAGGGCTGGCCGCCTGATGAGGTGGAAGCCGAACTGCGTCTCGACCACTCCGCTCGTCTGCCCGGGCTTGAGGGCCCAGCCCACGCTGTCGAACGACGCCACGAAGCGGCCCCGCGGGCCTGGGGGGAGGTAGCCGCTGTCGGCCTTGCTGCCCGGATCCTCGGAGAGCTGGGAAGCGAGCTCGCCGAAGTCGGCGCCCTTACGGATGCGCCCGAGCGTCGCCTCCGCCTTCTTCCGCGTCGCCTCCTTGACCGGCGGAGGAGCGTTCCGCGCCCCGAAGAGGATGTGCTGAAGCAACCGCACGTTGGTCCGGCTGTAGAGACTGTCCGCCGCGCTGTCCGAGAGGGCGGCGCGACGCGCCATCAGGGTGTCGTGAAAGTGCGTGCCCTTGAGCTCGGCCAGCTCCGGCCACGCCGCCTCGGAGACACTCGCCGAGTCCACCGGCAGCTTGCCGAGGGCGACGGCCTGGGAGAACAGCGCGTAATCCACCCAGGTGTCGGTGATGAAATCCGCCGTCTCCCGGGTCACCCGTTGGCCCTGACCCTTGGTCACCCCGTTGAGCATCTCGACGAGGCGCGGGGCGGGCAGCTCGAGCGACCCCGCCTCGGCCGCCACATCCGCATGGGCCGAGAACAGGTCGCGGAAGTTGGAGCAGCCGGTGAGCGCGACTCCGGTGAGAAGGAGAAGAGAGAGAACGGGACGGCGCATGGGTACTCCAGTTGGGGACCGAGGATCCGGGATCTCAGACTGCCTTTTGCAAGGCCCGCACCAACGCGGGCACGATCGGTTCTCCGCCAAGCCGGACGAGGCGGAGCGAGAG
The DNA here is from genome assembly GCA_964408595.1 of uncultured Gemmatimonadaceae bacterium. GTDB lineage: Bacteria > Gemmatimonadota > Gemmatimonadetes > Gemmatimonadales > GWC2-71-9 > CAVVWJ01. The sequence continues at coordinate 8,546 of CAYPAE010000008.1, forward strand.
TGGTACCGCGCGGCGCACCTCGGCCGCCAGCTGCACGTCGTCCAATGCCGATGTGAGCCCGGTGAGCCTGGGCTGGGTGCCCGGGCGGAAGGTGAGCCGCGCTTCGTCTCCCCGAACCAGCACGTGCTGCAGGCCGAGTGCCGCCCCCAGGACGCGAAGGCGCGCCATGTGGAGCAGGGTCTCGGCCTCGGCCGGGAGGGGCCCGAAGCGCTCGCGCAGTTCATCTCGCAACCCGTCAATTTCGCCGGGTGCCAGCGCCCGCGCCAGTCGGCGGTACAGGTCCAGCTTGACGTCGTCGTCGGGCACGTAGCCGTCGGGAAGGTGCGCCGGACGGTCGAGCACCACGTCGGGCGGAGCCGGTTGCTGGGTGACCCCCTGGCCGCGGAGGCTCCGGACGGTCTCCTCCAGCCAGCGCATGTACAGATCGAATCCGACCGCGTGCGCGTGCCCCGATTGCTCGGCACCGAGCAGATTCCCCGCCCCGCGCAGCTCGAGGTCCTTGAGGGCGATCCGATATCCCGCGCCCAGGTCGGTGTGGTGCTCGAGCACCCTCAGGCGCTCTTCCGCTTCGGCGTCGATCGAGTCGGGCACCAGGAGGTAGCAGTAGGCGCGCCGATGGCTCCGGCCCACCCGTCCCCTGAGCTGGTAGAGCTGGGCGAGGCCGAACCGATGGGCGTCGTGCACCACCATCGTGTTCGCGTTCGGAACGTCGAGCCCGGATTCCACGATCATGGTGGAGACGAGGATGTCCACCTCGCCGGACACGAACCCCCGCATCACCGTCTCCAGCTCTTCGGCCGGCATCTGCCCGTGGGCGACGCCCACCCGCGCTCGCGGCGCGAGCGCCCGCACCCGGGCGGCGATGGTCTCGATGGTCTCGATCCGGTTGTGTACCGCGAACACCTGGCCGCCCCGGTCGATCTCCCGGGCGAACGCCTCCTCGAGGAGTCCGTCGTCCCACGGCTCCACGAACGTGAGGATCGGCGATCGGTCCCGCGGCGCGGTCTCGATCAAAGTGAGGTCCCGGAGGCCGGCCAGCGAGAGATGCAGCGTTCGCGGGATGGGTGTCGCGGTCAGGGTGAGCACGTCCACGGCGAGCCTGAGCGCCTTGAGCCGCTCCTTGTGCCTCACGCCGAAGCGATGCTCCTCGTCCACCACCAGGAGCCCGAGATCCTTGAACTCGACGTCCCTCGAGAGCAGCCGGTGGGTGCCGATCACGATGTCGGTCGAGCCGTCGGCCAGCCGGGCGAGCGCGGCCTTCTGCTCCTTCGCCGTACGGAAGCGGGAGAGGACCTCGATCTTGACCGGGAAGTCGGCCAGCCGCTCGGTGAAGGTGCGGCCGTGCTGCTCCGCCAGGATCGTGGTGGGCACCAGGACCGCGACCTGCTTGCCTCCCTGCACCGCCTTGAAGGCCGCGCGCACGGCGACCTCGGTCTTTCCGTAGCCCACGTCGCCGACCAGCAGCCGGTCCATCGGGAGCGGCCGCTCCATGTCGGTCTTGACCTCTTCGGTCGCCGTGCGCTGATCCGGGGTGTCTTCGTAGAGGAAGCTGCTCTCGAGCTCGCGCTGCCACTTGGCGTCGGGTGGGAACGGGAATCCGGCGGAGACCGTGCGGCGCGCGTAGAGATCCAGCAGCTCGGCGGCCATCTGTTTGATCGCCTGGCGGGTCCGCTCCCGCACCCGCTGCCAGGACGAGCCGCCGAGCCGGTGGATCCGCGGCGGGGGCCGGTCGCCGTCCTCTCCCGCCGCGCGGTAGCGCTCGAGCTGGTCCAGGCGATACAGCGGCACGTTGAGCCGGTCGCCGCCCTCGTACTCCACGATCGCCACTTCGAGGGTGGACTCGCCGACCATGATCGTCTGGATGCCGCGATAGATCCCGATGCCATGATCGAGGTGGACCACGTAGTCGCCCACGGTGAGGGCGCCGGTGGCGAGTGACGGCGCGGCCTGCCGGTAGCGGCGGGCCCGGCGCAGCCGGCGGGCGCGGCGAAAGATCTCGTGGTCGGTCAGCACCCGCAGCGACGGCATCACGAACCCGCCGTCCAGCGCGCCGATCACGAGGGTCGCCCGGGTCGGGCCGCGGCCGCCCTCGTCGAGCAGCTCGTCGAGCCGCTCGAGCTGTCCTTCGTTGTCGCAGAGGATCAGCGTCGGGGGAGAGACGTTGAGGAGCCCGCGGAGCCGGTTCAGGTCGCGGTCCACCTTTTCCGGCGGGAAGAATCCGAACTGGAAGTCGGCGCTCTCGTCGCGGAGCGTCAGCCGGGGGAACCCGCCGATCCGGCCGCGCCACGCCTCCGGACTTTCCAGGATCGCGTCCCGCTTGGGCACGTCCTCGCCCAGCCGCCGGGCGATGTCGAGATGGTGCTCCGCCTCGCTCCACGCGCGGTCCACCTCGTCCCCGTCGGCGCCGGCGGACTCCTGGATAATGAAGGTGTCGGAGGGCAGCAGCTCGAGCAGCGTCTTCCGCAACGGCGCCGTCCCTGACTCCGCTTCGTCGGTGAGCGCCTTGGTGCTCACCGGCAGCACGGTCACCTCCTCCAGCTCCTGCAGCGAGCGCTGGGTGGTGAGGTCGAAGCCGCGGATCGAGGTGATGTCGTCTCCCCACCACTCCACCCGGGCCGGGACCGCCATCCCGAACCCGTAGACATCGAGGATCCCGCCTCGCACGCTGAACTCGGCGACCTCGGTGACGGTGGCGACCCGCCGGTATCCCATCGCTTCCAGGGTGTCGCCGACTCCGGCGGGGGCGCGCCGCTCGCCCGGGACGAGCCGGAGGCGGAGCCGGTCGAGGGCGGCGGGCACCAGGGTGCGCTCCGCGGTCGCGCGCGCGGTGGTGATGACGATCCGGACTTGCCCGCGGAGCAATGCCTCGAGGGTCTCCACCCGCTCCCCCGCGATCTCGTAGTGCGGCTCCTCCTCGCCCAGCGCCTCGCGCTGGGGATAGAGCGCGACCGCCCCATCGGTCAGCAGCGTGAGATCGGTGAGCCAGCGCTCGGCCTCGCCGGGCGTGGTGGCGACCACCACCACCTGCCGGTGGGGATTGGTGTTCGCGAGCCAGGCGGCCAGCACACTCCCGCTCGAGCCCGCCAGCCCGCCGAGCCGGAGCGTGTCGCCCCGGGCGGGAAGTCGTGCGGCCAGATCGGCGGTCGCCGGCGTCCGCGCGAACGCATCCACCACCGGCTTGAGCTTCACCGCTGCCGTCTCCATACGCTCGCGAGCGCGAGCTCACCGAGTCCGAGCAGCAGCGCGGCCAGCAGCAGCGGCCCCCTGAGGTCGCCCAGCGCGCCTGCGGAGAAGACCAGCCCGGCGCTCTCGGTCAGCGGCACCACCCGGGCGCCATCCCAGAGCCGCCGGACCTGATCGTCGGACGCGGGAGCGAGCAGCGATTCCCGCATGTCGAGGTTGGAGCTGATCGCCCCCAGCGTGTCCGGCCCGGCCACGAGGTAGTAGACCCCGACGTCCGGGGGGCGGAACATCCCCCCACCTTCGACCTGCCATTCCCGCTCGCCCTGCCGGATGCTGGTCGTGAGGTCGGGAAGCGGCAGCGCGTCGCCCGGCGCGCCCTGCGCGAGGATCACCTCGCCCCGCGCCAGCCGGTTGAGCAGGAGATCCATGAAAGGCATGAACCCAGCCGCGAGAGGCAGCTCGGTCCACGCCGGGTCGAGCCGGCTGCCGAGCAGCACGACGTCGCCGCTCCGCGCCAGCCACGGCTCGCCGGCGACGCTCGCCAGCACTCCGGTGCGCCCGCTTCCGGCCGGCTGGAGCAGGTACCGGCGCGCGACCCGGACCCGTCCGACCACCGGTCCGCTGTCGGTGACGGCGGGGTCGATCGAGAGCCGCGCGTAGCGCCAGCCCACGCCGCGGGCCGCGAGCGCGCGATTGAGCGCGCCCAGCTCCGCGGGATCCTCCGGCGGCTGCACGACGGAGCTGCCGCGTCCCAGCCGTCCAAACGTCACTTCGTCTCCCCGCGCGATCCGCCGGTTGGCCGCGAGCACCTCGCAGGCGGCGACGACGTAGCGACTCGCCGAGTCCCAGGCGACTCGCGCCACCGGCGCGACCCGCACGACGCCGATACGCCGGTCGTCAGCCCGCAGCTCGTCAGGGCCCAGCTCGGCCGTCAGCGTCCACCATCCGCTCGGCACCCCGGGCAGCGCGAGGGTCGCCGTTGCCCCCGCGTGCCCCAGCGCCTGCCGCGGGGGACGCTCGGCGAGCCGCGCGGTGAGCGGCACCGCCAGGCCCGAGTCGCCGGCGAGCATGACGTTGACGCGGCCGCCGTCGCCCGACCACGGCTGCGCGCCGGTCTGCACCTGCGCGATGCCGACGTTGGGCGGCGGGGGAGCGTCCGGCCGGCCGACGAGTACCGGCACCCCAGGTTGCGCGGGGGAGACCGCGCTCGCCTGGAGGTCGCTCAACAATACGATCTCGCCCGGCCGAGGGTCGGAGGCGAGCATATCGCGCGCGAGGGTGAGAGCGGCGCCCAGGTCGAGCCGGTGGGGCGAGACGTCGAGCGCGTCGAGCTGCGTGGTGAGCGTCCCCGCGTCACCCCGCTGGGGGACTCCGTCGGCGGTGAGGAGCCAGAGCGCGTCGTCGGGGGTGGCGCGCGCGAGCACCCGCCGGGCCGCATCCCGAAGCTGCGCCACCCGGGGCGAGCCTCCGACCACGGCGCCGCTGCTGGGCGAGTTGTCCACGATCAGCACCAGCGCGCTCGGCGCATGCCCCGGCACCCCGCGGAGCGGCAGCGTCGGTCCGGCCGCCGCGAGCACCAGCGCGATCACCAGGAGCGTGCGCACCAGGAGGAGCAGCAGGTTCTGCAGCTTGAGCCGGCGCTGATGCTCGCGGGTGGTGGTGATGAGATAGCGAACCGCGGGGAAGACGACGGTCGGCGGCTCGCGTCGGGCCAGCAGATGGAGCAGGACGGGAATCCCGGCGGCCGCCAGCCCGAACAGCGCCCAGGGGTGAAGGAAGCCGATCATCCGGTCCGCGTATCGGGTGCCAGAGCCTCGCGCAGCACCGTCCCGTATGGCGTGTCCGTCGTGACCTGATGGTAGCGGATGCCGTGCCGCCGGCACGCCAGCCGCCATTCGCCCACGACGTGGCGAACCGTCTCACGGTAGGCGCCGGCCCAGTCGCGCGGGCGGAGCACCACGGCGCTCCGCGTCTCCGGGTCCTCGAACCGCGCCTCGGCCGGGCCGCCGAGGGTCAGCTCGCCGGGGTCCATCACGTGGAGCACCAGCACCTGATGGCCGCGGTGCCGGAGGAATCGCAGGGCCTTGAGCGCGAGGTCGCGGTCGAGCAGGAGATCGGAGACGAAGACGACGAGGCCTCGCCGGCGCAGCTGGTCTACGACGCGCCGGAGCGCCGGCTCCGCCGCCGTGCCCTGCCCCGCCTCGAGCCCGGCGAGCGTCCGCACCAACTGGCGCCAATGGCTGAGCCGGGCGCGGGGCGGCAGGACGGTGCGCACCTCGTCGTCGAACGCGATGAGACCGGTCGCGTCGCGCTGGCGGAGGAGAATGAGGGTGAGCGCGGCGATGAGCCGCTGGGCGTAGGCGAGCTTGGGAAGCACCGTCTCGGGATCGCCGGTCCACGCCATCGATCGGCTGACGTCGCAGACCACCATGGCCCGCAGGTTGGTCTCCTCCTCGAACTGCTTCACGTAGAGCCGGTCGTTGCGCCCCAGGATCTTCCAGTCGACGTATCGCAGCTCGTCACCCGGCTGGTACATCCGGTGCTCGGCGAACTCGACCGAGAACCCGCGCCGCGGCGACCGGTGCAGCCCGGTGAGGAAGCCTTCCACCACCCCCTCGGTGACCACCTCGATCCCACCGAGCTTGGAGACGTCGAGGGGGTCGAGAAGATCGAGTCGGTTCATGAAGGGCGCAACGTATTGGGGTTTCCGGCGCCAGGCAACGTCGATCCATCGGTGGTGACTGTCCGGCGGCGGTGACGCGGCGCGGGAGGAGCGGAGCTCGATCGTTTTCCTCAACGCCTTACCTTCACGTATCTTAACCCCTTGGTCCCTGGTGGCACGCCGCCTGCTGCCATGCAGCAGATACGCTTGGAGCGTCCGGAGGGAACATGTTCGCCACGCTGGGTTGGGTGCTGCTCGCCGGCCTCCCGCTCTCCAGCTCCTTTTCAATTGACAGCGCCATCCACCCGCCGGCTCGACGGTCCGCCGTCGCGCCGCCGGGCCGGGTGGCCGTGTGGACCGACCGGGACGATCCGTACCGTCGGGGCGAGGGCGCGCGCGTCTATCTCAGCGCCGAGCGCCCGGCTCACGTCACGGTCTTCCGGGTGGATACCGACGGACGGCTCAGGGTGCTCTTTCCCCGTGAGCCGTGGGGCGACACCTACGTGCGCCAGGCTCGGGAGTTCGAGGTGACCGGCGGTCGCGGCGACCGCTCGTTCATCGTGGATGACTACCCCGGGGTGGGTTATCTATTCGCTATCGCATCCGCGCATCCCTTCGACTTCGACGCCATCGCGCGGGGCGACTACTGGGACTACCGGCTGATCGAGGGCGGCCGAATCCAGGGCGATCCCTACGTCGTCCTCGCCGATCTCGCGGCGCGCATCGCGCCTGGCGGGGACTACGACTACGATGTCAGTCCGTACTACGTGGAGCAGCGCTACGACTATCCTCGCTTCGTCTGCTACGACTGCCACGCCTACGCCAAGTACGACGAGTGGGACCCCTACCGTCAGGCCTGTGCCCGTTTCCGCGTGGTGATCTA